>CASFAQ010000011.1:32436-62127 GCA_949292725.1 uncultured Eubacteriales bacterium
CGGAGTAGGACAGTATCAGCATGATATGAATCCTAAGAAGTTAAGTGACGCACTTTCGGACATTGTGGAGGATTGTGTAAATAAAGTGGGAGTTGATCTTAATACTGCATCCGCATCTCTCCTTTCTTATATTTCGGGCATATCGAAAAAGGTTGCCGAAAATATTATCGGATACAGACATGAGCACGGAAGATTTACCGACAGAAGGCAGCTTAAGAACGTACCGATGCTTGGACCTAAGGCATACGAGCAGTGTGCGGGATTTCTAAGAATCAGCAATGGCAAAAATCCGCTTGATGCAACAAGTGTGCATCCCGAATCATATGATGCATGTAAGAAACTTATAGATATCCTCGGGCTTAACATGAAAGATATAAAAGGAGGGATACCGGATATAAGAACTCATATTAAGGAAGATATGGATAGTCTTGCGGAGAGCATTCAAACGGGTACGGAGACTCTTTCTGATATCATATCAGAGCTTGAAAAACCGGGAAGAGATCCGCGTCTTGCCATGCCTAAACCGATACTGCGTACGGATGTGCTTGAGATGTCTGATTTAAAAGAAGGCATGATTCTTATGGGAACAGTACGCAATGTGATTGATTTTGGAGCATTTGTTGACATAGGAGTCCATCAGGACGGACTTGTCCATATTTCGCAGCTTACGGATAAGAAATATGTCGGACATCCTCTTGAAGTGGTAAGCGTCGGTGACATTGTAGAGGTAAAGATTCTTTCAGTCGACATCGGTAAAAAGAGGATTCAGTTAAGCATGATACTATGATTGATTGCGTATATATTTTTGTAATTCCATTATTGGTATGGGAAGTACTGACAGGATAATGACTGTCGCCCATTCGGTTATCCCAAGCGGTGTTGTGCCAAACATGGTGTTCAGTGCGGGAATACATATGGTTATTATCTGCAGAAATGCACATAATGCTGCAGACAGAATGAGACGTTTGTTACTGCATAAGCCTATATGCAATAATGATTTCTCGCTCCTTGTATTAAAGGCGTGCGAAAGCTGGGAGAGCCCGAGGACGGCAAAGCACATGGTGCCGGCGCATTTCGGACTGATGTTAAGACCGAGAGCATATGCCACAAGTGCAAGGCTGCCTATCAGGGCGCCCTCAATGGCAATCCTTAATCCGAGACCGCATGCAAATATCCCCTGATTCGGTGGAATCGGGGGCTTTTTCATTATATTTTTTTCGGGCGCCTCCATTCCGAGCGAGATGGCAGGAAGAGAATCGGTTATAAGATTGATCCACAGAAGCTGAACGGCGCTAAGTGGAGCGGAAAGACCTAATATAATCGATAAAAATATGGTCAATATCTCGCCTATATTGCAGGAAATAAGAAAATGAACGGCTTTTTTAATATTATCGTATATGCCGCGCCCCTCTCTTATTGCAAGCGTAATAGTTGAGAAATTGTCGTCCTCAAGAATCATATCGGCGGCGCTGCGTGCACCATCGGTACCGGTTATGCCCATCGCGCAGCCAATATCTGCGGCCTTTAACGCGGGTGCATCATTTACGCCGTCACCAGTCATGGCTGCTATTTCTCCGTTTTGCTGGAGCGCACGTATTATTCTGAGTTTATGATTTGGCGATACTCGTGCATACACGCTGTATGAGCTGACATTTTTACGCAGCTGTTCATCCGCCATCGCATCCAGCGCTTCTCCGGTTATCACCTCTTCTTCTGATGAGCAGATGCCAAGGTCCGATGCAATTTTTCTTGCTGTTACGGCATGGTCCCCGGTAATCATCACAGGTTTTATGCCCGCTTGTCTGCATTCTTTTACAGCATCGTAAGCCTCTTTTCTGGGAGGGTCGATCATGCATATAAATCCGGCGAATGTAAGATTCGTCTCAGCCTCCCCTATGTTGGATAAGGAAATGTTTTCTTTGTAGGAAACGGCAAGTATACGAAGCCCTAAGGCAGCGTATTTTATACAGGTTTTGTAAAGATGCTCTCTCTTTCTTTCTGTAAGCGGCATTATAAGTGACGATTCGGTCACATATGAATTGCATAACGGTATAAGCATCTCCGGCGCGCCTTTAGTAATTCCATATGACGAATCTTTGGTTTTATTAATTGTTGTCATAAGCTTTCTTCCCGAATCAAAAGGTATTTCATGTATTCTTTTTGCGAGAGCAGGAATCCTACAGACGTCTATACCGGCGCTGTCTGCGGCAGAAAGCAGTGCGTTCTCTGTGGGCTCGCCAAGAATTACACCGTTTTGAAGCGATGAGTTATTACAGATTGCGCACATGTAAAGGATATCAGTATATAGCTTTGAGCAGGAGCTTAATTCCTTATCAAAGTTACATATTTTTGTGACCTTCATACGGTTCTGTGTAAGTGTTCCCGTTTTATCGGAGCATATGACAGTTGTGCTTCCAAGTGTTTCAACTGCGCTAAGCCGTCTGATTATTGCATTATTATGCGCCATTTTGGTTACTCCGAGGGAAAGCATTATAGTAACTATGGCGGGAAGACCCTCAGGTATGGCGGCAACGGCCAGGCTGACAGCAGTCATGAACATATCGATTGCCGGATAATGCATGAATATGCCCGTTATGAATATGACTATGCATATTAACAGGGCGGATATACTAAGAATCTTTCCGGTTGCGGCAAGTCGCTTCTGAAGTGGCGTATCTGGTGCGTCCTCCCTCATAAGCATGCCGGCAACCTTACCAAGCTCGGTTCCGGCTCCGGTTGCACATACGATAGCCCTTGCGTGGCCATAGCAGACCATGCATCCGCTGTATACCATATTGTCCCTGTCAAAAACCGGCGTATCAGAAGGAAGGGTGTGTATGTGTTTGCGGACCGGCTCCGATTCACCCGTAAGAGCCGATTCATCGGTCACCAGGTCGCTTTGGGATATAAGTCGTGCGTCTGCCGGGACATAGCATCCTGTATCAAGTATTATTATGTCTCCCGGTACAAGCTCGTCTGCCATGATTTTTCTGTGACTCCCATCCCTTATTACGGTAGCTGTCGGCGCAGTCATTTTTTTTAGCGCATTAAGGGCATGCTCAGCTTTTGCTTCCTGAAATACTCCGACCCACGCGTTTGTTATGACAATAATGAGTATGATGGCAGGTTCAAAAAAATCAGGTTCTCCCTGCATAAAGGATATAAGAAACGACACTATGGCGGCAAAAAGCAGGGTATATATCATAAAATCATTAAACTGCATGAAAAATTTTTTAAGAAGCCCCGGTCCTTTTTGTGAGGGCAATTCATTCCTGCCGTATTTTAACAGAAGTTCCCGGGCCTGTTTTGATGATAATCCATTTGTTTCTGATGACGAAAATGAAAGTATTACTTCATTTATACTACGGCTGTGCATACGTATACCCCCTTATATCTATAATGTCTATGTGAGAATGTGGGATTTATTACAATGATATACATAGTAACTCTTGACACAGGTTTAACATATTGCTATAGTAAATTCTTAGACGCAGAAAAATGTGTTAAGGGAGGAAAATTTTATATGAAATGCGTAGTAAGAAAGATGCTGATGACAATTGCTACGGTAGCGTTTATATTCTGTATAGGTGTTCTGGCAGATACATCAACTGCCGAGGCAGCCTCCACGTTTAAGATACGTATTAATAAACAGCAGAACTGCGTTACTATCTATAAACTTGATGATAAAGGGAAATATAAACCGTATAAAGCTATGGTGTGCTCGGTAGGTAATGCAACGCCTATTGGTACATTTTCTCTGAAGGAGAAGATAAGATGGCATACTCTTGACGGTCCGGTATATGGACAGTACTGCACGCGTATAACCGGTCATATCCTGTTTCATTCCGTGTGGTACTATGTGAACGGTAATCCGGCAACACTCTCTAACGCTCAGTATAACCGTCTGGGTACGGTCGCGTCGCACGGATGCGTAAGACTCTGTGTACGGGATGCCAGATGGATATATACATACTGTCCGTCGGGAACACCTGTGGAGATATATAATTCAAAAGACCCGGGACCGCTTGGCAAACCGGATGCCATAAAGCTTCCGGAGGGAACGGGCTGGGACCCTACGGATGATACCAATCCGAATAACCCGTATAATAAGAAAAAACCGTCCATAAAGCTTATAAAGGGTAAGAAGGACATACTTTACAACTCAAAATTCAAGCTTCTTAAGACGATTAAAGTAAAGAACACTACCGGATTTGACGCATCTGATAAAGTAACCTATACTATCAAATATAAGGCTCCCGGTAAGAAATATAAGAAGGTCAAAAAGATTAACACCAAAAAGACCGGACTTTACAGGGTAAAATTCAAGCTTACTGATGAGATAGGAAGGAAGGCGTCCCTGACTGTAAAATATAAGGTTCACCGCAAGATAATGATGACGTCCGTAACGCTCAATAAGAGTACGGCATATCTCTATCTCGGAGGAAGTGAAAGCCAGACCACGTGCAGGATAAAGCTTAAAAAATGCACGCCTTCCGATGCATCGATAAAGACGCTTGCATTCTCGTCGTCCGATACTTCGGTTGCAAAGGTCGCATCCAATGGAAAGGTTACGGCAGTAGCGCCGGGAACGGCTGTTATAAGGGCGGCTGCCACGGATGGTTCAGGAATTGTTAAGGAATGTGTTGTACATGTAAGAAAGTATGCAACGGGACTTTCGATTACCTCTGATAAGAGTGTGATCAATATCGGAGAAACCGCAAGACTTACGTGCACGCTTCTTCCGGCAGGTGCAACAGGAAAGGAAACGCTTACGTACACATATGCTTCATCCGATACACGGGTTGCGACTGTGGATGCACAGGGTAATGTCACGGGCGCAGGTCAGGGAACTGCGGTAATCACTATTACGGCTCATAATGCAACATCAGGCGGAGAGGCGCTTACGTCTCAGGTTACAATAACAGTAAACGGTCCTCAGACCGACGCATCCACGTCCGCACTGACTGTACAATAATTTATATATATATTGATGGAGGAGATAAAAATGGCAGTATCCTATAACCATAAGGAAATTGAACAGAAATGGCGTAAAAGATGGGAGAAAAACCCGGTCAATGTAAATGACGGTAAAAAGCCAAAGTACTATTGTCTTGATATGTTCCCATACCCTTCGGGAAGCGGACTTCACGTGGGTCATTGGAGAGGATATGTTATATCGGACGTATGGAGCAGATATAAGATGCTTAAGGGTTATTATATAATTCATCCTATGGGATGGGATGCATTTGGTCTTCCTGCTGAGAATTATGCTATTAAGATGGGAGTGCACCCTAAGAAATCCACGGCTGAGAACGTTGCCAACATAAAGAGGCAGATCAATGAAATATCTGCGATATATGACTGGGATATGGAGGTCAATACCACGGACCCTGATTTCTATAAATGGACCCAGTGGATATTTGTAAAGATGTTTAAGGCAGGACTTGCATACGAAAAGGAGATGCCTATTAACTGGTGTCCTTCATGTAAGACAGGTCTTGCCAATGAAGAGGTTGTAAACGGATGCTGTGAAAGGTGTGGCGCGCAGGTTACCAAGAAGAATCTTAAGCAGTGGATGTTAAAGATAACCAAATATGCGGACAGATTATTAGAAGATCTGGATCTTCTTGACTGGCCTGAAAAGGTTAAGAAAATGCAGACCGACTGGATTGGACGAAGCTACGGTGCAGAAGTCGACTTTAAAGTGGACGGAACGGATAAATCCATTACCGTATATACAACGAGACCGGATACGCTTTACGGCGCCACGTTCATGGTTCTTGCACCTGAACATGAGCTTGCGTCATCGCTTGCTACGGACGATAACAGAGAGGCTGTTGAAAAGTATATCTATCAGGCTTCCATGAAGTCATCCGTCGACAGAATGCAGGATAAGGAAAAGACCGGAGTATTTACCGGAAGCTATGCAATTAATCCGCTTAACAATGAAAGGATACCTATATGGCTTTCGGATTATGTACTTGCTGATTACGGAACCGGAGCCATAATGTGCGTGCCGGCGCATGACGACAGGGATTTTGAATTCGCAACAAAATTCGGGATACCTGTTATACAGGTTATAGCCAAAGACGGTAAGGCGATAGAGAATATGACGGAAGCATATACTGAGGCGTTCGGAACTATGATCAATTCAGGCGACTGGAATGGAATGGAGTCGGCAGAGCTTAAGAAAAAGGCTCCTGAGATGATCGAGAAGATGGGATTTGGAAGAAAAACGGTTAATTATAAACTTAGGGACTGGGTGTTCTCAAGACAGCGTTATTGGGGAGAGCCTATTCCGATAATTCACTGCCCTAACTGCGGAGCAGTGCCTGTTCCCGAGGAGGAGCTTCCACTTCTGCTTCCTGAGGTTGAAAGTTATCAGCCTACCGGAACCGGAGAATCCCCTCTTGCAGATATAAAGGAGTGGGTTAACACAACATGTCCGTGCTGTAATGCACCTGCAAAACGCGAGACCAATACCATGCCTCAGTGGGCCGGTTCATCATGGTATTTCCTTCGCTATATCGATAATAAGAACGATAAGGAGCTTGTTTCAAAGCAGAAGGCTTCGGAATATCTGCCTGTGGATATGTATATCGGCGGTGTGGAACATGCGGTCCTTCATCTTCTGTACTCGAGATTTTATACCAAATTCCTGTACGATATAGGGGTTGTGGATTTTAAGGAACCGTTTAAAAAGCTCTTTAATCAGGGTATGATAGGCAAGAACGGCGCCAAAATGAGCAAATCCAAGGGTAATGTTGTATCGCCTGACGAGCTTGTTAATGACTATGGTTGTGATTCGCTCCGCCTGTACGAGCTTTTTGTAGGTCCTCCGGAGCTTGATTCCGAGTGGGATGACAGGGGAATTGACGGAGTATACAGATTCATAAACCGTTTTTGGAAATTGGCGGTTGATAATAAGGATAAGAACATTGCGCCTACGGATGAGTCCATAAAGCTTCGTCACAGACTCGTAAAGGACATTACCGCAAGGCTTGAGGCGTTCAGTCTTAATACAGTTGTCAGCGGTTTTATGGAATACAATAATAAAATGTACGAGATAGCTTCCAAATGCGGAGGCATTGACAGGGATATTATCGAAACAATGACCATACTGCTTGCACCGTTCGTACCGCATATTGCATCTGAGATATGGGAGATATACGGACATGACGGAAGTATATTCGATGAGACCTGGCCAACTTATGACGAGGATAAGCTTGTTGAGAATACGGTACAGATTGCTGTACAGATTAATGGTAAGACAAAGGGAACAATTGAAATCGGCATAAATGACAGCAAGGATGCAGTTATAGAAGCAGCTAAGGAAAAGATTGCTTCAAAGCTTACCGGTAATGTCATAAAAGAGATATATGTTCCGGGCAGAATCGTCAACATCGTAATGAAATAATGCGGAATATACAGTGAATAATTGATGAAAATGCAGCCATTATAAAATTAATGGTTGCATTTTTAAACACATAGTGTTATAGTTGAGATATAACAAATAAAACATATATAATCCGGAAGGAGGAGTTCTGTATGAATATTAACAAATTTACTAAAAAATCGATGGAAGCTGTTAATAAATGTGTGGATACAGCCAATGAATTCAGCAATCAGGAGCTTGTACCGGCACATCTTCTGTATGCGCTTCTGACCGTGGATGAATGTCTGATAGTAAGTCTTCTGAAAAAAATGGGGATAAAGACTGAGGTGCTTCTGGCGCAGGTTGAGGGAATATTAAGAAAGCGTCCAAAGGTTACCGGCGCGGAACCGTATGTTGGAAAGGATCTTAATAATATACTAACGCATGCTGAGGATGAAGCGGGCCGCATGAAGGACTCGTATGTTTCTGTGGAGCATCTTTTTCTCAGTATGTTAAAGTATGCTGACAAAGATATAAAGGACCTGCTTTCGGAGTTTAATATTACAAGGGATGGTTTCCTTAAAGCGCTCTGTGATGTAAGGGGTAACAGAAGTGTCGATACTGACAGCCCTGAAGATACTTATGATGTCCTCAACAAATACGGATATGATCTTGTTGAAAGAGCGAGGGGGCAGAAGCTTGATCCCGTTATAGGGCGGGATGACGAGATAAGGAATGTTATCAGAATCCTTTTACGTAAGACAAAGAATAATCCGGTCCTTATCGGAGAGCCCGGAGTAGGAAAGACTGCGGCAGTGGAAGGACTGGCGCAACGGATTGTAAGGGGAGACGTGCCTGAAGGGCTTAAGGATAAGAAATTATTTGCTCTGGATATGGGCTCTTTGGTTGCCGGGGCTAAGTACCGCGGAGAATTCGAGGAGAGGCTTAAGGCGGTGCTTAACGAGGTTAAGAGCAGTAACGGGGAAATCATACTCTTTATAGACGAACTTCACACGATAGTCGGAGCGGGAAAGACGGACGGAGCCATGGACGCAGGCAATATGCTTAAGCCAATGCTTGCAAGAGGTGAGCTTCACTGTATCGGAGCCACTACGCTTAATGAATACAGGCAGTATATTGAAAAGGACGCTGCTCTTGAAAGACGTTTTCAGCCTGTTATGGTAGATGAACCGACGGTGCAGGACACAATCTCCATACTGAGGGGACTTAAGGAAAGATATGAGGTGTTTCACGGAGTAAAGATTACGGACGCATCTCTTGTGTCCGCGGCCGTGTTATCAGACAGATATATATCGGACAGATATCTTCCGGATAAGGCAATAGACCTTGTGGATGAAGCGTGTGCGCTAATTAAGACACAGCTTGATTCCATGCCGGCTCCGCTTGACGACCTGTCAAGAAGGATAACCCAGCTTGAGATAGAAGAGACAGCCCTTAAGAAAGAAGAGGATACTCTCAGTCACGAGAGACTTGACACCATAAGAGAGGAACTTTCGGAGGCACGGGAAGAATTTGCGAAGATGAAGGCTGAGTGGGACGTTGCAAAAGACGAGGTTGGAAAGGTTAACAGGATTAAGGAAGAGCTTGAACTAAGAAGGAAAGAACTTGAGGTTGCGGAGAGGTCATCTGACTATAATAAGGCTGCAGAGCTCCAGTACGGAATCATACCATCCTTACAAAAGAAACTTTCAGAGGCGGAGAATATGGGAGAAGCCCGCTCTGAGCTTGTAAAGGAATGTGTAACGGAAGAGGAAATTGCCTCAATAGTCTCAAGGTGGACGGGAATACCTGTTATGAAGCTTACTGAAAGTGAGCGAACCAAAACGCTTAATCTTGACAAAGAGCTTCACAAGAGGGTAATCGGTCAGGATGACGCCGTATGCAGAGTGTCAGAGGCCATATTAAGGTCCAGGGCGGGCATAAAGGATCCTGATAAGCCGATAGGTTCATTTCTTTTTCTTGGTCCTACGGGAGTCGGCAAGACTGAGTTGTCAAAAAGTCTTGCAGAATGCCTGTTTGACAATGAGCAGAACATGATAAGGATAGATATGAGTGAGTATATGGAGAAATTCTCCGTATCAAGACTTATAGGAGCGCCTCCGGGATATGTTGGTTATGATGAGGGCGGACAGCTTACTGAGGCTGTAAGAAGAAAGCCATATTCCGTCGTTTTATTTGATGAAATAGAAAAGGCGCATCCTGACGTGTTTAATATAATGCTTCAGATACTGGATGACGGACGTATAACGGATTCACAGGGCAGAACGGTGGACTTTAAGAACACGATTCTTATAATGACCTCCAATCTTGGCTCGGAATACCTTCTTAACGGAATAGATGAAGAGGGCAATATAAACAGTGAATGCGAAAACGCTGTCAATGAGAAGTTAAAGGCTTCATTCAGACCGGAATTCATAAACAGACTTGACGAGATAATCATGTTTAAACCTCTTACAAAGGATAATATCTCATGCATTATTGACCTTGTAGTTGCAGATATTAATAAGAGACTGTCTGACAGGGAAATCAGTCTGTCGCTGTCTGATAAGGCGAAGGAGTATATTGCCGCTGCCGCATATGATCCCGTATATGGAGCCCGTCCGCTTAAAAGATATATGCAGAAGAATATTGAGACGCTTCTTGCAAGGGAGATACTCGGGGGAAATCTCCATCAGGGAAATACGGTATGCCTTGACAGAAGTGATAATGGGTTTATAATCAGACAATAGATATTAAGACGTGGAGTGTAATTGTTATGGGTATTACGGTAGTGCTTCTGCAGATGATTAAGCTGTTTCTGATAATGTGTATAGGTTATGTGATGTACAGGGTAGGGATGATAGATAACCACACAAAGGCTCAACTTACGAAGATGCTGCTGTATGTTACCATGCCGGCGCTTATTATAAATTCATTCATAGAAAATACCGGCTCGGACAAAAAGAATATGCTTGGTGAACTTTTTGTCATAGCGCTTGTAATGTATGTGGCGCTTCCGTTCATTGCGGTATTGTTAAATATTTTACTACAGATCCCAAAGACCCTGAGGGGGATATATATGTTCATGACTGTATATTCCAATATAGGGTTTATGGGATTTCCTGTGGCAGACGCGCTGTATGGAAGCGAGGGTGTTTTTTATGCGGCAATATTTAACTGCATATTTAACATATCGGTATTTACAATGGGAGTGGTGATGATAAATTATGGGAAGGACGAGCCGGGCGCAGGGACTTCCTTTCTCAGCATAAAGAAGCTTATGAATCCCGGAATATTGTGCAGTGTGATAGCGGTGGTCATATTCATTGCCGAAATCCCTGTTCCGAAGGTTGTAATGGATGTGCTGTCTTCGGTGGGAGGACTTACTTCACCACTTGCGATGATAATCGTCGGAGCAAGCCTTGCAATGATGAATCTTAAAGAGATGCTTGGCGGCATCAGGGCGTATGTATATACTTTCATCAGACAGTTTGCGCTGCCCCTCCTTTCTTGGCCCGTTATAGATAAGTTTGTGGAAGATGATGTTGTAGCGGCGATTACGCTGATAATGGCAGCAATGCCCGTCGGCAATATGGCTGTGCTGTTTGCAACCGAGTATGACTGCGATGAAAAGGAGGCCGCGAAAGTTATATTTATCACAACGCTTGTCGCTATCATATCCATACCTTTGGTGATGTCGCTGTGCGTAAGTGGATGATATGAATTATATTCTGTTTTCTTGACCCTCATATGTATACGTATTATACTGTATTCATATGGGGGAATTATTATGGATAAACTTAAAAATATGTACAACGAAATAACCGGATGTAATAAGCTTTTCAGGGCCAAGACCTACAGTGACACTTATATGGATTTTTATGAGAATTACAGGGATGTGTTTGAGCGTTATATCGATATGGCACAGGAGTCTGGGACTGATTCTGCGGTAGACGAGGCGGCAGGACTATTTGTAAAGGATTCCGCCACGGTCCTTTCAAAAGGAACGAGACTGCCCTCTGGAAGAAAGCTTGCGGAGCTTAATATGTTCATGGTTACTTATGTGATACCCGGGATATTAAAAACTGACAGAAGGTATTCGAGAGAACTTGCGGAAGCGATATGTACAAAATGGGGCACGGTGTTTAAAAACAGCAGGATAAGCTGTGGTGATTATGAGACGATTAATTCCGGATTCAAAAGAAGTATATTCTCAATATTCGGACAGAGGCGCGAAAGGGAGTAATAATGCTTAAGGTGTTTTTGGCAGGGCAGGATAAAGAGCCTGCTTTTGACTGGAAGGCCCGTGGTTATGAAATGTGCGGCGAGGCTGCGGATGGGGAGATTGCCATTCCCATGATAAGCAGTCTTTCGCCGGATATTGTCATTGCCGACGTGGATATGCCGTATGTAAACGGATTGGAGCTTGGCAGTATCATTAAAAGAAATATGCCGGATATTAAGGTTATTATCCTGACGGATAATACCGGCTTTGAGTGCGCAAGGAAAGCGGTAAGTTTGGGTTTTTTTGATTATCTTATCAGACCGGTAACGGAAGAGCGGTTATTTGAGGTGGTTGAACAGGCCGCGATAGAAATCGAGAGCAGACGTAAAGAACAGGAACTTTACGATGAATGTATCAGGCGGAGAAAAGCTGATGTTTATAACAAAAAAACGGAATTATTTAAAAGTATATTTACAGAATCGAAGCCGGTTGCGCGTATTATAGAGATGGCGGAAGAGCTTGGAATAGAGCTTTCGTCAAGATGGTATAATGCCTCTGTCATAATGTTTAAATATGTGGGAGAAGCAGGAGAAGCGGTGGTGGAGTCCGTTAGTGAATGGAATGGGGAGCCGGGATGGATTATATTTGATACGGGTTTTAATAAAAAAACCGTTATATTCAGAGCTGATTCCATGGATGAACTTAACGATGTTCAAAATGATTTCTTTGTCAGGTTCAGGGATTTTATGAAGAACAATAACAGCGTGACGTATTACGGCGGAACGGGAAATGCTGTCGGACGTATAAGCGAGCTGCCCGAATCACTGGGAAAAGCGGGAGAGGCCCTGGCGCACAGTCTGATTATAGGAGATAACCTTATCCTTAACAGTGAGGATGCGGTGCGGAGTATATACCTTAAACGCGAGGAAAGAAGTATACGTGACATTGATGCAAAGGAGATAGACCGGACAGGTATCCAGGAATTTTTAAGGTTTGGCAACAGTGAGGATACGGAAGATTTCGTGCATAATATGCTTGAATCATTTGGAGTGGATGCGCTTGAGCTTAATATATTCAGACAATATGTTCTTGTGGGAATATATTTTTGTGTGGGAGACTTTCTTTCCGGTATCAGGCTTGACAGAAATGCTATTGAAGCGCCCGATACGGCAACCGATACCATAAGAAGCAGAGAAGGCGTTACCAAATACGTCATAAAGATAATCCGTCATGCGTTAAAGCTTCGTGAGGAGGCGTCGGGCGGAAGATACAGCGATATCGTTAACGAGGCCATGAGGTATATTGAGAAAAATTATGCGGATGAAAAGCTTTCCCTCAACCTTTTGGCATCTCACGTGAATTTCTCGCCGAATCATCTTAGTATGATATTCAGCCAGCAGACCGGACATACGTTTATAAAGTATCTTACGGATTTCAGGATGAATAAGGCGAAGGAGCTTCTTTTGTACACCACTAAGCGCAGTAGTGAAATAAGTATGGAGGTGGGTTACAAGGATCCGCATTATTTTTCATATTTGTTTAAGAAAACACAGGGAATGACACCAACGCAATACAGGGGAAGCGGCAACACAGTGCCAAAAAGCGGCGAATAAGGAAATAATGAACTGTTTTTGAAATCATTTGACCCTTAAATGAAGTGAAAAATGATAAAATCGTAAAAAAATCAACCAATTCTGTATAAAAATCAACTTATTAAGAATTCAAATAAGAAAATTAACTTTAATTTAATTTTAATTAATGGATTTCTTGAGAAAAGGGATATAAGATATGCATATCAGAGACGGTGATTTCTGAAAAACTATATATTTATGGGAGGAACATAATGAAAAAGAAAATTTTAGCAGCCGTTATGGCAGCAACAATGGCTCTTGCTCTCACAGCATGTTCAGGTGGAAGCACAGAACCGGCAGCTGAAGGTGAAGCTACAGAAGCTACAGAAGCTCCTGCAGCTGATGGCGCAGGCGATGCAAGCGGTGACGCAGCATCAGGAGATCTGATCACAGTTGGTATTATCAACAATGACCCAAGTGAGTCAGGATATCGTACAGCTAACGATGCAGACCTTAAGGCAATGTTCACAGCAGAGAACGGATATGATGCAAAGTTTGCATACAGCCTTAAGAACGACGAGCAGATCACAGCAGCTCAGCAGTTCATCACAGAGGGTGTTAACTATCTTCTTCTTTCAGCAGCTGATACAGCAGGCTGGGATGGTGTACTTCAGAGTGCTAAAGATGCAGGTGTAAAGGTTATCCTCTTTGACCGTGTTGTAGATGCAGACGAGAGTCTTTATGAGGCTTCAATCGTATCTGACATGGAGGCAGAAGGCCAGAGAGCTGTAGATTGGTTGTTAGGACAGGAAAAAGAAGGCGGACTTAAAGTTGTTCACATTCAGGGACATATGGGTTCAGCAGCTCAGCAGGGACGTTCAGGCGCTCTTGATGCCGCAGCAGAAGAAGGCAAGTTAGAGATCGTTGAGCAGCAGACAGCTGACTGGAGTACAGAGACCGCTATGGAGATCGTTCAGCAGGTTATCAACGCAGGTAAAGAGTTCAACGTAATCTATGCAGAGAACGATGGTATGGCTCAGGGAGCTGTTGAGGCTCTTGACGCTGCAGGAATCACACATGGTGTTGACGGCGACGTTATCATAATGGGATTTGACTGCAACAAGTGGGCTCTTAAGGAAGTTCTTGCAGGACGTTGGAACTACGATGGACAGTGTAATCCATTCCAGGCTTCATACATAGATGAAGTTATCAAGACTCTTGAGTCCGGCGGAACTATCGAAGAAAAGACAATCATTCTCGAAGAGAAGGGATTTGATGCTGAAACTATTACAGAGGCTGATATCGAGCAGTATGGTATCGGAAGTGAGGAAGCTGAATAATTTGGCTGTGCCTGACTGTTGATCAGAATAGTTTAGTGATTGATAAAAGCACGGCAGCAGTGTAAAGTTTTTCTACGCTTGCTCCGTGCTTTTTCTCTGAAATAATATTTAATAAGGAGTGAGTACACTGTGAAAGAAAATTCTGTTTTGGAAATGAGAAACATCAGCAAATCATTTCCGGGAGTACGCGCTTTGCAAAATGTGGATTTTACACTGTGTGAAGGTGAAATTCATGCGCTCATGGGTGAAAATGGCGCTGGAAAATCCACTCTGATCAAAGTTCTGACAGGTGTATATAGCAAGGACTCGGGTGAGGTTTACGTTAAGGGACATGATAATGCCGTATCGATTCGTTCTCCGCAGGATGCGCAGAATATCGGTATAAGTACTGTTTATCAGGAAATCACGTTATGTCCTAATCTTACAGTAGCTGAGAATATGTATATAGGAAGAACTAAGAATATACTTCAGAATTGGAAAAAGATGAATGCTGATGCAGATAAGATGTTAAGTGCTCTTGGTATACCGGCAAGTGCGACGCAGCAGCTTGGTAATTATTCCATTGCCATCCAGCAGATGGTTGCGATTGCAAGGGCTGTCGACATGGACTGTAAGGTGCTGATACTTGATGAGCCAACATCTTCGCTTGATGAGAACGAGGTTGAAAAGCTTTTTGGTCTTATGAGGGATCTTAAGGCACGTGGCGTAGGAATTATATTTGTTACACACTTTTTGGATCAGGTATACGAGGTGTGCGACAAAATTACCGTACTGCGGGATGGACAGCTTGTTGGAGAATATGAGATAGAGAATCTCCCTAGAATCCAGCTTGTTTCAAAGATGCTTGGCAAGGATATGGATGATACTGCCGATATTCAGAGTGAAGCAGAAGCCTATGACGACGGTGAAGCAGAACCTGTATTTGAAGCAGAGGGACTTGTCAGCGTTGCGGGAATCAAACCTTTTGATTTCTATATTCGTAAAGGTGAAGTTAACGGATTTACAGGTCTTCTTGGTTCAGGCCGAAGCGAGTGCGTCAGGGCAATATTTGGCGCTGACAGAGTTATTGGCGGAAAAGTTAAGATGCATGGAAAACCCGTGAAAATAAATAAGCCTATTCAGGCTATGAAGAATGGTATTGCATATCTTCCTGAGGATCGTAAGGGAGATGGTATTGTCGGAGATCTGTCGGTTCGCGAGAATCTTGTGCTTGCCCTTCAGGTTATGAGAGGATTCTTCAAACCATTTTCAAAGGCGCAGGCATATAAGTTTGCAGATGAATATATCAAACTTCTTGATATTAAGACTGCTTCAGCGGATACGCCGATTAATTCTCTTTCAGGAGGTAACCAGCAGAAGGTTATCGTTGCAAGATGGCTTCTTACTAATCCTGAATACCTTATCCTTGACGAGCCTACAAGAGGTATCGACGTAGGAACCAAGGTTGATATTCAGAAGCTGGTTCTTAAGCTTGCATCAGAAGGTAAGAGTGTAACATTTATTTCTTCTGAGACTGATGAGATGCTTCGTACATGCTCAAGACTTGTGGTAATGAGGGACCGCAAGGTTGTAGGAGAGCTTACGGGAGAGGATCTCAATCAGAATAAAGTTATGAGTACTATTGCGGGAGGTGGCGAATAATGGCTAATGCATCAGGAACTAAGGAGCGTTCTAAGTTTCTTAGTGTTTTAATCAAAATAATTACTAATCAGATGTTTATTCCAATTGCTGCAATATTGATTCTGACAATTGTAAATCTGGTTGCAGACCCGTCATTCTTTGCTGTCAGATACGGAACTAATACCGAGGGAGCCAAGCTCTTTGCCGGTAACCCGGTAGATATACTTAATAATGGTACGGCGCTTGCGCTGCTTGCGATAGGTATGACATTTGTTACGGCTGCTTCCGGAGGACAGGATATTTCCGTAGGAGCAACGATGGCTATCGCTGCCGGAGTTATTATCAAGATAGTAAGTGGAAGCAATACCACATCATCTACATATGCTCATCCGCTTATTGTTGCGGTTTTGGTTGCATTGCTTGCAGGTATACTTTGTGGTCTGTTCAACGGGGTACTTGTTTCGTTCCTTAACATTCAGCCGATGGTTGCGACTCTCGTTTTGTTCACGGCAGGACGCTCCATAGCAGGATGGATTACAGGTAACTTAAGTTATAAGTTCAGCGCTCCGTCGTTCAAGGCGTTTGGTCAGACATTTCCGGGAGTTCCTATTCCTACGCCGATTATTATCAGCATTATATGCTTTATCATTCTTGCGCTGATATTCAAGTTCACTACTTTGGGACTGTATGTACAGGCAGTAGGTATCAATGAGAACTCTGCAAGGCTTAACGGACTGAACCCTATTGCAATCAAGCTTTCGTCATACATAATCCTTGGCGTTTGTGTTGCGATTGCAGCGTTTGTAACGGTTGCGCGTACCGGAACTTTCATCAGTTCGACTTTCGTTAAAGATATTGAAATGGATGCAATCCTTGCGGTTGCTCTTGGTGGTAACGCTCTTAGTGGTGGTAAATTTAACCTGACTGCGTCAATCATTGGAGCATATGTAATCCAGTATCTTAAGACAACTCTTACTGCACTGGGTATCAATGCGGTTGCTCTTCCGGCATATAAGGCAGTTGTTATTATAATCCTTGTTATAATAAGTACTCCTTCTGCAAGAGCATGGTTTGTAAGACAGTGGCAGGCGATTGCTAAGAAGTTTCAAAAAGTAGAAGCAAAGGAGGTTGCATAATATGGGTAAAAAATTAGTTAACATGACGGCCTCTAAGAAGACTATTACGGATACTGCGTTACTTCTTACCATTACAATAGTAACATTCTTATTGATGTATCTCGTTGCAATATTTGGGCTTGGCGGCGGATTTAGGACGTTTCAGGCATTCTTTGATATGCTGAATGATAAGTCTGCGTTGCTCATCGTATCATGCGGCCTTAGTGTGGTTATGATTGCGGGAGGAATTGATATATCCGTAGGAGGAGTTATAGCCCTTGTAGGTATGTGTTGTGTAATATTTTTAAGAGATTTTGGCGGAAATATTTTTACAGCATTTCTTGTTGCACTTGCGATAGGTCTTGCCTTTGGTATTGTACAGGGATTTCTGGTGGCGTATCTTGAAATTCAGCCGTTTATCGTTACGCTGGCCGGAATGTTCTTTGCTCGAGGCATGACGCAGATTATAAGTAGCGATCATCTGAACGTTACGGATAATGAAGCATTTCAGAAGGTGTTAAATACCAGGATAATAATCCCCGGTCTTGGTTATACCAATAATAACGGAGTATACATGGATTCGTATATCAAGATCGGCGTGGTTATCGCACTGATTATCGTGGCAATTCTGTTCTTTACGCTTAGAAGCACCAAGCTTGGACGTGCGTTCTATGCAGTTGGAGGTAACCGCCAGAGTGCGCTTATGCTTGGTATCAACGTTAAAAGGACAACATTCATTTCACACCTTATCTGCAGTCTTCTTGCCGGAATAGCAGGTTATGTATTCTTTATAACGGTTGGTTCCGGTTCAGGAGACAATGCAATGGGTTATGAAATGGATGCTATCGCATCATCAATTATCGGAGGTACGATGCTTACCGGTGGTGTTGGTAACATTATAGGAACGATGTTTGGTGTGTTCTCTCTTTCAACGATTCAGAAGATCGTTAATGCAGCAGGACTTGGCGATCCATGGTGGACAGGTATCACAAGAGCTGCAATGCTCTGCCTCTTCCTTGTACTTCAGAGTATCATACTGATACGTAAGCAGAAGGGAGTAAAGGTATAATTGCCTGTTTTAAAATGATTATAAAAGGCGGTTGTCATGATGTATGACGACCGCCTTTCCTGTTGTAACGAATTTTGTAAAAAAGCACAAAATAGGTTTGGCAAATGATAATTAATATGATATAATTAATAAGTATTTTATCAGATTATAAAATTTTTAATGGAGGTAAGCAAAATGAGGAAAAAAGTATTTAAAGCTATAGCAGGATGTGCGGCAGTTTGCTTTTTGGCAGGTGTCATAATTGTAAGCGGTGGCAACAGAAACGCTACAGCAGAGGACGGCTACATCGCTAATTATACTTTTGAAGATGGCAATGTCGGAGAGTTTATGCAGAATGGACTGACCTTTACCATTGAGGAAGGAAAGAACAGCGATGCCGGAGCACAGTATGGTGAAACCGTTACCGGTAATGCATGTCTTAAAGTATCTGACAGAAGCAAGGGTAATGATTGGTGGGAGAGAAACGGTGTTAAGTTTGACTTAAAGAAGCTTACACCGGGAGTACGCTATGAGGTTTCATTTGATTTCTCTCATGATAATGGTGAGGTTGAAGAAAAAGAATACAGTGTTCAGAGAGCATTTAAGATCGGAACATATTTCAGTGAAGGCGGCGACGGCTCAGAAGAGGGTACAACTGCTATGTATGGACAGATCGGTTCCCTTATGGGAGTTGAGCAGGGCGCATGGGAGCGTATTACAGGAACTATTACTGTAAAAGAAGATGCAGTTAATTCTGATGGTGAGTATTATCTGTACATCTTCATGGGATATCCTGAAGCAGCCGGCGAAGGCGGTAATGTGTCATACACGGATAAGAATACCGAAGATTATTACATAGATAACTTCGTGATTAAGGAGTATGTTGCACCTACTGCTGCTCCTACAGCTTCACCTTCACCTGCACCTACGATGGAAGCTCCTGCTGCAGAGCCAACTCCTTATGTTGATACAATGGTAGGTTCGGGTCTTGAAGTTGGTTACGAAGAAGCAGTTGGCAGCCTCTTATATGTAGTAACCGGTATTGATACTGTTCAGGTTAAGGAATTTGACAAGCCTAAGACATCACTTGTAATTCCTGATACTGTAGTTATCGAAGATTACACATTTAAGGTAACATCAATTGCAGCTAACGCATTTAAGGCAGATTCTGATATTAAGAAGCTTACAATCGGAGCTAATGTAACAAGTATCGGTAAGAACGCATTCTTCAAATGTACTTCACTTAAGAAGATAACTATCAAATCTACTTCAATAAACAGTATTGGAAAGAAAGCGTTTAAGAAAACTGCCAAGAAGGCAACTGTTAAAGTACCTAAGGCTAAGAAGGCTGCATATAAGAAGCTTCTGAAGAAAGCCGGTATTTCCAAGAAAGCAAAGATTAAATAAAGTATAATGCAATGATAATAAACTCTATGTCAGATGTATTATTTGATTAATTATTGGGGGAACGATATGATTAAAAAAGTAATTTGTAAAATGATTGCCGGCACAGCAGTTGTTGCAATGGGATTGTCGTTACTGGTAACGGCAATCCCTGCAAATGCAGCAAAACCGGTCAAATTAAACAAGTCTAAGCTCAATATGACAGTGGGCGCAAAGAAGACAATTAAGGTAAAAGGTAAAAAAATTAAAAAGGTTAAATGGAAATCAACGAAGTCAAAGGTTGCATCCGTTAAGAAGAAAAAGAAAGCAACCGTAGCAGTTATTACCGCTAAGAAGAAGGGTAAGGCTGTAATTAAAGCAACAGTTAAGACGTCAGGAGCAAAAAAAGTGTTAAAATGCAAGGTTACAGTTAAGGCAAAGAAAGAAATTCAGGCAGATGTAAGCAGTCAGCCGGATGTAACGGTTACAGCAGTACCGGGAACGACTCCTACCAATACTCCGACTCAGGGAGGCTCAGAGCCTACGCCGGTTCCAACACAGTCCGGTCCTACACCTGTACCGGAGCTCGATATGAATAATCTGGCAGTTGCAGAATATCCTACGCTATTCTCGGACATACCTGACTGTGACATTATTCGTGTAGGCGGTTACTACTATATGGTTAGTACAACAATGAATATGGTTCCGGGCGCACCGATCATGAGATCGTCGGATCTTGTTCATTGGCAGATTGTGAGTTATGTGCATGAAATATTAGCTGATGACGATGCCAACAGTCTTAAGAATGGCAAGCAGATATATGGAAATGGTTCATGGGCAGCCGCAATCAGATATTATGAAGGAACATTCTACGTATGCTTTAATCAGAATGGATACGGTTTTTACGTGTATACAACGGATGATATAGAGAATGGTGAATGGAAGAAACACTATATAGGAAATACAAGCTTCCATGATCCTAGTCTTATATTTGATGATGGAGCTATTTATGTAACATATGGCGGAGGACCTATCAGTATTCAGGAAATCGTACTGAACGATGATGATGAAACTGTAGAGAAGGTTGGAAACTCACAGGTTCTGATAGAGAAGCCGGGTACATGGGGACTCTGGGAAGGCAATCATATCTACAAAATAGGAGATTACTATTATGTAATGATAATCGCCTCGCCTAATGGCGCATGGTTCAGAACAGAGGTATGTTACAGGACTGACGATTTGTTCTCAGGCGAATGGGAGGAGCAGATTATATTCCAGGGTTCAACATATGAATATGGAACAGGTATTGCCCAGGGTGGTATCGTAGATACGATCTACGGAGACTGGTATGGAATACTCTTCCAGGATCATGATGCCGTAGGACGTATTCCTTCAATTCTTGCAGTTAAATGGGATGTTGAGGGATATGAGGACTGGCCGATGATGGGAACTTATGATGAGGATGGTAACTTTACCACATATACAAGTACCGGAGCTAAGGTGCAGTCGCCACTGACCATAAGACTCAATGACAGTGGAGAGGAGAATTATATAGTAGATGATGATGATTTCAATTATGCCGAAGGAGATAAGATAAAGCTTGTATGGCAGTGGAATCATAATCCTGATAAGGAAGCATATTCATTTACTGATAATCCGGGCTATTACAGAATATATAACGATACAACATGTAACAATGTATGGTTTGCAAGAAACTCTCTTACCCAGAGAACTGTAGGTCCTACCTTCACATCGGAGACAGCGATTGTTACTGATGGAATGAAGCCTGGTGATTATGCCGGAATGGTTGCGCTGGGAAGTGATTATGGAATGGTCGGAGTAAGATGCGATGCCGACGGTAACAGATACATATTCCAGGGAAGCGGTTCGGCTAATGGTGCAAGACCTACGGATACGACTCCTATTACAGAGAATGAATCTGCTGAGCAGATAGAGGGAAGCACACCTGTTTACCTTAAGATAGAATACAGCTTTAATACCGGAAGTACAAGAAGTGATAAAGCTAACTTCTATTACAGTCTTGATGGAAGCTCATGGACTAAGATCGGTAAGGAACTCTCGATGTCGTTTAACACGTCTACGACATTTATGGGAGCAAGAACATGGCTTAGCTCGTATGCGACATCTGAAACAGGTGGATATGTAGATTTTGATTATTACAAGGCGTATAACTAATTTATATCGGAGAGATGTAATGAACTCAATTGCAATAAAAAAGAGAATCGGCGAAAATAATCCTATAATGGCATCAAGGTTTATGGCTGATCCATATGCCATGTATTATGACGGAAGGGTATATGTATATGGAAGCAATGATTCCGACAGCCTGATATGTGACGCCGGAAGCTATTATAAGAACCGGTATTCCAATATTAAGAGTTTGAACTGTATTTCATCGGAAGATTTGGTCAACTGGACGGACGAAGGTGAGATTCAGGTGGCTGATGACGACAGGAAAGGAAAAAAGGGCGCTGCTTCATGGGCGGGTAACTCGTGGGCTCCGGCTGTCTGTCACAATAAGGTCATGGATGAGACAACTCATGAGATGGTTACGAAGTTCTTCATATATTTCGCAAATTCGGCATCAAGCATCGGAGTTCTTACATCGGATTCTCCTACGGGTCCATGGACGGATCCATTGGGACGACCTATGATAACCCATGATGTACCGGGATGTAAGGATATTGAGTGGTTATTTGACCCTGCCGTATGGGTGGATGAGGACGGATCTGCTTACATATATTTTGGCGGAGGAGTTCCGCAGGGCAGGGAGGAGCATCCTCTTACTGCAAGAGTGGCGAAGCTTGCGCCTGATATGATAAGCATAGAAGGAGAGGCTGTTCTCATAGATGCGCCGTATCTCTTTGAGGATTCGGGTATCAATAAGATCAATGGAAAGTATTATTACAGTTATTGTACGAACTGGTCGGATCAGGCCGACGCATCCGTCGGAAGAGCGCAGATTGCTTACATGGTGAGTGACAATCCAATGGGACCGTTTGAGTATAAGGGTGTGATAATGCAGAATCCGGGACAAAGTGAGAATTTTTCCGGAAAGGCCTGGGGCAATAACCATCACTGTATGCTACAGATAGAGGATGAACTATATATGTTCTATCATACTCCTCAGTATGAACTGGATCTTGCCCTTCCTTTTAATGATAAGGCAGAGGGAGGTTGCGCCTACAGAACGACTTATATAGATATAGCGAATGTGCATGATAATGGCGATATTACGGTAGACAATATGACCAGAAAAGGAACCATCGAGCCTCTGTGCAGTTATAATCCTTATAAGGAAGATGATTCGTTTGTGTGGGGAGAAAAGGTTACTACTCTGGCTGTCGGCGGTGAAAGAAAGCCTCAGATTATGTATGAAGATGGCGGATACATAGGAATATCCGGCGCAGATATCAAAAAAACATCGGGTAAATTCGTGGTTACGGTTGCCGCCGGATCTTCGGAGGGCACACTCACATTGTATGCAGATGCTATGGATGATTCCAACAGAGTTTCGGAGATATCTATTGCTGCCTGCGATAAGGAGCATACATATAAGGCGTCCATAGAAAATATAACCTGTGGAATCACAAATATATTTATACAATATAGGAGTGGTGATAAGGATGCAAAGCTCATTCTTGCATCATGGAAATTAAATTGATTATGTATTAGGAAATGGCGCAGCTGCTATGCGATTATGGAATTGCAACGCAGGCTGCGCCATTTTTATAAGAAAAATTATTCAAAAGGACATAATTCAAGGCGTATGAAATATCCCTGATCATGTGAACATACCGGGCAGGCTTTTGGAGCCTGGAAACCATTGTGTACGTAACCGCATTTCAGACATATCCATTTGGTTGAAACATCAGATACAAACAATTGATTATTCTCAACATATTCAGCAAATCTTCCGAATCGGTCTCCATGTGTTTTTTCAATCTCCGCTATCTTTTCGAATGATGAGGCAATATTTGGAAATCCTTCCTCTCGCGCAATCCTTCCAAATTGAGGATAGACCGGGTCAAACTCCTCATATTCATTATGCTGTGCCGCGCGCAAGAGTTCGGATGTACTCTTCTGAAGGTCAACCGGATATCCTGCGTCGATTATTACTGTTTGTCCACTTAATTCGTCTAAATGGTTGTAAAAAATGCGTGCATGCTGCTGTTCCTGATCTGCCGTGAATCTAAACAGATATTCAAGTACATGCTGATGCTCTTTCCTGGCAAAATTTGCACTGAAAACATAACGATTTCTTGCCATACTCTCGCCGGCGAAGGCTCTCATAAGATTGACTTTAGTTTTGCTGTTCTCAAAATCCATTTTACAATCACTCCTGTTATTTTTTTTATTAGTATGGTACAAAAAATAACGTTATATGTATAATCCATTGGAATTATTGTGAAATTCCAATGGATGTACAGATGCTATTTGCAACCGTTTTTGTCAATTGCCGGATTGTAAGCGTAGAAATTCTTAGGATTAAGAGAATCCTGTGTGAGTCTGAGTGCTTCACCGAAACGCTGGAAATGCACTATTTCACGCTCCCTTAGGAAGCGAATCGGGTCGGATACCTCAGGGTCCCTGACCAGTCTCAGGATATTATCATAGGTTGAGCGGGCCTTCTGCTCTGCTGCCATATCCTCGTAAAGATCAGTAACAGGGTCGCCCTTTACCTGAAATTCGCATGCGTTAAACGGAATTCCACCGGCAGCCTGAGGCCATATTCCAAGCGTATGGTCCACATAATATTTATCAAAGCCCGACGCTGCAATTTGATCAGGCGTAAGGTCTTTGGTAAGCTGATGGATTATGGCTGCTACTATTTCAAGATGCGCTAATTCTTCTGTACCTATATCGGTAAGGAGCCCCGCTACCTTCCTGTCAGGCATTGAATATCTTTGGGAAAGGTATCGCATTGAAGCGCTCATTTCACCGTCAGGACCACCAAACTGGCTTATGATGACCTGAGCTATCTTTGGGTTACACCGGGTGATTTTGACCGGATACTGTAATCTTCTTTCATAAGTCCACATATAATCACACTCCTTCCCATGGCCATGGGTCACATATATAGGTCCATTTATCGTCAGATTCCACACCAAATTTGGTCAGGGGACCATAGCAGCTTTCATATTCACTGATAGCCTGTTTTCTCTGAATACGGTATTTTTTATAATAATCAAGTGCGTCCTTATTGTCGGGGTGCGTATCTAAAAAGAGCGTAACATCATCAAGTGCAAAACTTACTTCGGTGATAAACTGCATGAGATTTTTCTTAGCATTGTTCACAAGAACCCCTCCTTCTACTGTTGCAGGCCGCCGACGCCCCATAGAACGGCAGCACAAGCTCTGCAAATATTGTTCCGTATTTTATTGCCTTGCCGGCGTCCATGACCTGATAGAATCTTTGCATGGGAACATATGCGCTTCCAAGCGGCATTCCCTTAAGAGTATCATAGTTGCAATCCATATTAATCCTCCTTAAGATAAATCGTGTTTGTTATCAGTTTATGTAGAATAAGCATAAAAGTTACGCCGGCGTTGACCGGAATTTGCAATACATGCTATAATATGAACGATATAAGTCTGTTAAGGTATGTGATTAGATTATGAAGGATAAAATTCGCTTTTACATAACCCGCATAAAAGAGGGAAGATTAAAGGAAATGTGGAGACAGACGCTGTGGATATACCAGTATGCAAAAAGTCACTGGCTGGGTATGATTTTCTATACAGTCCTAGGTCTCGCCGGTACCGCAGTCTCGCTTGCATCAAGCCTTGTTTCACGAGATCTTGTTAATATCATAACCGGATATCAGAGCGGCAAGATCATAGGTACATTTTGCGCTATGATAGGGCTTAATGTCGGAGTAACATTTGTCAACCAGATATCAGGCTATTTTTCCAATAAAATAAGTATGAAGGTGGACGCAGATATTAAGGCGGATATTTTTTCAAAGATTCTTGTAACCGAATGGGAGTCTCTGACTGAGTATCATACGGGAGATCTGCTTGTAAGATGGAGCTCGGATTCGTCCAATATATCCGGAGGTGTACTTAATTTTATTCCGAATCTCATTATATATATCTTCAGGTTTATAAGTGCATTTGCGGTCGTATTGTACCATGATGCTTCGTTTGCCGTCTTTGCGTTTCTGGGAATGCCTGTGAGTCTTATCCTGTCAAAGACCCTTATGAGGAGAATGGTCAACAATAATAAACGCAGTGCGCAGATGGGTGCAAAAATGTCGGGATTTAATCAAGAGGCATTTTCCAATATACAGATAATAAAGGCTTTTGACCTTATAGGTCTTTATGTAAGGAGACTTAAAGGTCTGCAGAAAGAATATATCGATATGAGACTGGATTTTCAGAAGATGTCCATGGGCACCTCGCTGCTTCTTTCCACAGTGGCCCTTCTTGTCTCGTACGCATCATATGCATGGGGAATATATCGAGTATGGAGCGGTGCGATAGATTACGGTACTATGACGATGTTTTTGAGTCTGTCTGGAACGCTTACATCCACCCTTAATAATCTTACCTCGCTTGTGCCGAGTGCAATAGGGATAACGACGTCGGCAGGACGTCTTATGGACATTGTGGAGATGCCAAGAGAGGATTTCAGTGAGGATGATGAAGTTCTTCAATTTGCAAAAAAGCATATATCAAAGGGTATAAGTCTCAATATGACAGGTATAAAGTATGCGTACCAAAACGGTAATCTTGTATTTGACGGGGCGCAGATAGCGGCTCACCCGCATGAGGTCGTTGCACTTGTGGGACCGTCAGGAGAGGGTAAGACAACGATGTTAAGGCTTATATTATCCATTATACGTGCGCAGGAGGGAGAAGCCGTGCTTGAAAGCGAGGGCGAGAGCATCGGACTTTCTCCGTCTACAAGAAAGCTGTTTTCGTATGTTCCGCAGGGCAATACGATGCTTTCCGGCACCATAGCTGAGAATATGAGAAATGTCAAAGAGGATGCGACGGATGAGGAGATAATAGAAGTACTAAAGATTGCATGTGCATGGGAGTTTGTTGAAAAGCTTCCTGATGGAATATACAGTAAGATAAAGGAGAGGGGAGGCGGATTCTCGGAAGGTCAGGCACAGAGGCTTTCAATCGCAAGGGCACTGCTTCGCAAATCCCCAATACTCCTTCTTGACGAGGCAACCTCGGCGCTTGACGTGGCGACGGAGAGAAAGCTTCTTAGAAATGTCATGCATGATGAATATGCAAGAACATGCATTGTGACCACGCACAGACCAACGGTGCTTGGGGTGTGCAGCAGGGTTTATAAGATAAGCGACAGGAAATGTACGGTTCTTGATGAAGAAGAAGTATCCTCCATGATGATGGATTTCTGATGCATTATGAATCGGGGTGATTGATATCGGAAAAAAATATGTTAATATAGAGGATATGCTTTCAGGCGGACAAAGTATACAGATAAAACCCGAGGGATACAGTATGTATCCGTTCATAACGCCGGGGCGTGATACGGTAATCATAAAGCCCGTCGGTTCATATATTCCCAAAAGGGCTGATATTGTCCTGTACAGAAGAAATCATGGGATTCTGGTACTGCACAGAATATGTAAATATACGGATGAGGGATTTTATATGGTCGGGGATAATCAGACGGAGGTGGAAGGTCCCATAGCGTACGAACAGATAAAGGGTGTTATGACGGCCGTTATAAAGAATAATAAAACTATATATACGGATAATATTTGGTATGCGCTTGCGGGAAGGATATGGCTTATCCTAAGACCCGTCCGCATGTGTATCGCAAGACCTGTGGCAGCCTTTAAAAGGAAGGTAAAAAAAATCATCGGACAGTAACGTTTGCTTGACATTTATATCTTATAATCTGATAATATATATAAAAAGCAGAAAAGGAGAAAAAAAATGGGGATGATATGTAAAAAAGCAAGTATAATTCTGGCTTCGTTGTTCATGTTTCTGGGAATATTGTGTATGTCACCTGACGTAAAAGCGGCAGATGATATTACGATAAATATTCCTACGGACAGGGCCGTATATCAGAGGGATGCCGCAAACGTTGCGGACATAACGGTTGATGTTGTCTATCAGGGTGAGGGACAGATAAAGGCCAGAGTGATTAATGGAGAAGATGTAATATGTGACTGGAATGTTATAGATAAGAAGGAAGGCTCCGATAATGAATACACCGGTACGGTTGGTCCGGTTCCCGCAGGGGGCTGGTATGAGCTTGAGATTGCGGCATATGACGAAGCGGGTAATGAGCTTTCATTTCAGTCGGTTGAGAGGATAGGAGTCGGAGAAGTATTCATAACCGGCGGACAGTCTAATTCATGTAATTTTGGTGGAGCAAAGACGCAGGCGTCATATGACGAGGTGTCTGCACTTAACGCATCCACGGGACAGTGGCAGCACTGCGAGGACAGCCAGCCTTGTACGAGTGATTTTAATACTGGTAATGGTGGAGGTTCTCCGTGGCCGACGCTTGGCGATGCGTTGGTTGAAAGACTCGGCGTGCCGGTGGGATTTGTATCCACGGGAAGAGGAAGCGCCAAAATAAGTGAATTATCAGATGACTCGGATGCAGGATTTTATAAGTACATAAAAACAGGTATTGACAGTATTGCGCCGTATGGTTGCAGGGCTTTCCTTCTTCATCAGGGAGAAGCTGATACCAATGATACTCCGAATGACGAATATCTTTCTGACCTTCAGAAACTGATAGAGATGACGAGATATGATTTCGGATACGATATTAACTGGTTCATAGCGCGCGTGTCGTATGCATGGTCTAATTATAATAATACGGAAAAAATGAATGCCATGACAAGTACCCAGATGGCTGCATGCAATAATTATAATATATTCGTAGGACCTGCTACGGATGATCTTCTGGGTGATTACAGACATACGGATAATCTGCACCTTAGTGAAAAAGGTCTTATTGAGCATGGAAATCGCTGGGCTGATGCCATAATAGACAAGCTGTTTACACCATACAGACTTGAGGCGGATTCGACGGTTGCCAATGGAAAGATCGTTCAGTGCGATACCGATCTGTATGCGGGTAATGAGGTTAAGCTTAGCGCAGTAGCGGACGACGGATACTATCTTGTACCGGGTTCCTTTAAGGTTACCGGCGAAGAAGGTGAGATTGCTCTTACGGATGATACATTTATCATGAGAGCTGAAAATCTTATGGTAAGCGCAGAGTTTGAAAAGCTTCCGGCGCATATTCTCGGGCTTGGCTCCAAGATAAAGGAAGCGGAGGCAATAGATGTAAATCTCTATGAGAGCGCCGGTGTGACAGCTCTTAAGAATGCGATAGAGGCTGCAAAGACAGTATATGCCAATCCGTCCGCTACGGAAGCAGAGACCACAAAGGCAGCGGCTGATATAGACGCGGCTGTTAAGGCGCTTGTAAGTAAGACTACCACCCCGGGCAATACTACGGTTACCACTCCGTCTGCCGGCACGACTGATACTGTTCAGACGCCTGTCGTAAGTAATGGTGATATAGTAAAGGTGGGAGCACTCAGATATCTTGTAACATCATCAGATACGGTAAGTGTAAAAGGTCTTGTAAAGAAGAATGCAAAAGCTGTTGTGATTCCTAAGAAGGTTACTATAGAGGGTAAGTCATACAAGGTAACGGCAATTGAGAAGAAGGCGTTTGCCGGGGCAAAGAAACTTAAGAAAATCAATATCAAATCCGTGTCTATAAAGAGCATTGGAAAGAAGGCTTTTTCCAAATTGAGTTCTTCTACGAAGATAAAGGTTCCTGCAAAGAAACTTAAGGCATATAAGAAACTTATAGTTAAAGCAGGATTCAAGAAGGCTTCAAAGGTTAAATAATATAACGGTGTCGGATTTGGCTGCTGTCAAGCATTTTTGAAAATGTCCCAAAATAATTGAAACATTAGCCCCGGCATTTGCTGGGGCTTTTGTGTATTTACAGCAACAGTCCGTTCTTGG
>CASFAQ010000012.1:0-43155 GCA_949292725.1 uncultured Eubacteriales bacterium
GTCACATTGAAATTCTTGCCCACAAAAGGAGTTCTGGGCGGAATCTGATATCCGATTTCCTTTTCATAGTATTCTGCCAGCTCGGTGATTACAGTGGTATTCATGCCGTTTAAATCTCCCTTCAGCTGGGCGTACTCAAACACCATGGCCTCCAGAGGGGTGTTCCCCGTCCTTTCACCAATGCCAAACAGCGACGTATTCACGCCCGAGCAGCCATACAGCCACGCCGTGGTGGAATTGGTCACCGCCTTATAGAAATCATTATGACCATGCCATTCGATCAGCTCATGAGGCACACCCGCATGGGTATGGATGGCGTAAATAATTCCCTGTACGCTTCTGGGAATCACCGCACCAGGAAAATTCACGCCATATCCCATGGTATCACAGGCCCGTATTTTAATGGGAATCTGGTACTCCTTCATCAGCTTCATCAGCTCCAGGCAAAAAGGCACCACATAGCCGTAAATATCCGCTCTTGTAATATCCTCCAAATGACACCGGGGGCTGATTCCCTCCTCTAAGCACTCTCTGATCACACTCAGATAATGCTCCATAGCCTGGCGCCTGGTCATCTTCAGCTTTAAAAAAATATGATAGTCAGAGCAGCTTACCAGGATACCCGTCTCCTTCATGCCGATCTCTTTTACCAGCTTAAAGTCCTCTCTATTTGCACGTATCCAGCTTGTGACCTCCGGATACCGGTAGCCTCTCTCCATACATTGATAAACCGCATCCCTGTCCTTTTTGCTGTACAGGAAAAATTCACTGGCTCTTATCATTCCGTTGGGTCCGCCCAGCTCATGCAGATAATCAAAAATCTTTACAATCTGCTCCGTGGTATAAGGCGCTCTGGACTGCTGTCCATCCCGAAAGGTGGTATCCGTAATCCAGATTTCCTTAGGCATATTGTGGGGAACGATCCTGTCGTTAAAAGGAATCTTTGGAACCTCGGAATAAGGAAACATATTACGGAACACATTAGGCTTATCCACATCGTCTAATATGTACATATGCTCCTCAATCTGCAGCAGATTATTCTTCTGGTTCATGGTGACAGGACGATCTTGAAATGTGTCATTCTCTCTCATAGGGCACTCCCATCTGCCTGTGCTCAGGCGTTCATTTGTGTGCGGATGCACATGCACGCTTTGTATTTATCAGCTTGCCTCGTATAATTGTATACAATCATACCAGGTGTGTCAATAGCTTTTTAGCAATCTTTTCACATGAACCATGCCCCATCCCTGCTTATTCCAGGGCTCCCCCAGGTCGGTGGCTGTCATGGTCAGCTTCTGCTTCAGCTCCTCATTGGTCAGTTCAGGAAACTTCTGCAGCGCAAGGGCTGCCGCCCCGGCCACAATAGGAGTGGCCATGGAGGTTCCGCTTTTTGCGATATAAGCGTTTTTTATTTTTCCATGAACGCTCTGATACCCCATATTACAGGATATGATATCCGTACCGGGTGCCACCAGATCCGGTTTTCTGATGGAATCGGCCAGATTTCCCCTTCCCGAGTAGGTTTCACATCTCTTGGGATTGTCCCGGCAGTAAATCCCGTCATGGCATCCTACCGTAATCATCCGCCTGCTTCCCCCTACGGAAGAAATACTGCCGTTTCCGGGGCCCTTATTCCCCGCCGCACAAATCACTGCTATTCCGCTGTCCCAGACAGCCTCCAGCCGTTCTCTCAGAGCCCTTTCCTTTTTCTCCTCGTCCAGATTTCCAATACCTACCGATATATTTAAAATTCTGATATCATATTTCTCCCGGACGGTCATGATCCACTTTAATCCCTCCAGCATGCTCTCAGTGGTTCCATCTCCCTTTTTGTCTAAAACCTTTCCCACCACAAGTCTGGCCTCCGGAGCGATTCCCCGGTAGCGTCCCTCTGACAGAATGCCGCTCCCGCAGATAATTCCACACACATGAGTACCATGCCCGTTATCGTCATACATTACATTTTTGTGCCCTACAAAATCCCGAAAGCATAACAATTTCCCAAAAAGATCCGGATGCCTTGCGATCCCCGTATCCAGCACCGCTACCGTCACCGGCCTCTTTGGCAGTTCCTCCAGCGGCTGCGCCCCAATCTGTTCTCTTACACGCTGCATAATAATGATTGCTCCGGCATATACTTTATCCTATCTTATGCCGGAGCAATGGTTTCGTTACGTTTCTTCTCTTTTCCTTCTGACAAATAAAAGTATGGCTCCTGTAATCAAAAGCGCTCCTCCCACCAGAAAACGAGCAAACGCCATGGCGCTGTCACTGCCTGCTTCAGGTCCGCTCATGCTGGTGCTTTGAACAGTCTCCTCTAATATCTCACTGTCGTCAAGGGCTTCCCCCGTGCCGCAGATTCCGAAGGAGGAAATCTGATTCACAGAAAACCGGATGCACTCCACATCCCCGGAAAGAATTCGCTGGGAGGAAATCTGCTCCAGCTGTCCGTTTCGGTCTACAGTATACACCTGGGCCTGCTCACCCTTCAGGGAATCAGGAACCGGCAGCGTCACCGTAAGCTGCCTTGTTCCAAGCTTCGTCAAAGGGATTCCACTGTTATCGCTCAGTATAAGCTCCAAAACCAGCGTATTTTCCGGAAGCGCTGTCCCAAGGCTCCTCTGGAAAGCGGCTTCCAAAACAGCTCTGTCCCCCTGGGGATTTACAGACAGGGTATAAGCCCGGGCAGCTCCCTCCAGGGAAGCTGTGGCTCCTTCATATCCGGTCACTGCAACGCCCGGCTCTCCCGTTTCCTCCGGATAGTTCCGATAGGCTTCATTGGATAGTCTCTGGGCAGAAGTCTCATAAGCAGTTTCCGGCATTTGAGCTCCTTCACTGCTCACAGCCACCTCCTCATCAAAGGCCTTGGTTCCCAGTCTCTCCACAGAGGCCGGAAGAGAAACGCTCTCAAGAGCACAGCCGAAAAAGGCTCTATCCTTAATCTCCACCAAGGTATCCTGCTGTCCGAACACAATCTCGGAAAGTCCGCTGCAGCCCTCAAAAGCGCCTTCCCCGATAGAGGAAAGGGTATCCGGAAGGGTCACACTGGTGATCTCACTGTGATCCTTAAGGGCTTCTCCTGCAATGATTCTGACGCCTTGCGGAATTTCCACCTGGGAGGCATTCCCCCTGTATGCAACCAGCACACCGCCGCTGATCAAGAAATCTTCCTGTCCATTTTCCAAAAAATTTTCCACCCAGGCTGTATGGTCAAAGGCCTTAGGTTCCACCAGCATAACGGTTTCCGGCAGTTCTACCGAAGAAAGCTGGTCACAGTGGTAAAAGGCCCCATAGCAGATTCTCTCCACTCCCTCCGGAAGAACCGCCTGTGTCACGCTGCTTCTGGCAAAGGCAAACTGTCCAATCTCCTCTATGCCCTCGGGCAGCGTCAGGTTCTCCAAAGTCTCATTTCTGTAATACGCCTGATCCGCCACGATTCTTTGATCTACAATCGTATACTTGGCCAGCCGTTCCCCGGCTTCCCCAGCTTCTGCGGAATTTACTGCTGCACCGGCATCCGCTGCTCCTGCGTCGTTTCCTGTGTCTGAGCCATCCGCTCCTGCCTGCCCACTTCCTCCCTGGCTTCCGTCAAAGACGGTAGGACTTGTGTTATCTATAAAAAAAACCGCCTGATTTCCTACAATTTTAGTGCTCCCCAGAAGGGTTTCCGTACCCGAGCCGTCCTGAGAGGGAGTCTCCTCTGTCTGATCGTCCTGTGTACCCGATTCCCCGGAAGCATCTGCAGTACCGTCAACAGCTTCTCCTGAGCCATCCCCGGAAGCATCATCCTCATACTGGTAATCAGGCACATCCTCGTATTCCGGCATTTCACTCTGCCTTACGTAAAACTCCTGGGCAAACTGATCCGCCACACTCCCCGCATCACAATGTATGGTCAGCTGATAACAGCCGTCAAAGGCTGTCTCATGGATATTCGTCACCTGATCCGGAATCGTGATATCGGTGAGATTTACGCAGTCTGCAAAGGCCTGAATTCCTATGCTTCTCACATTAGAGGGAATGGTCATCTGTTCAAGTCCCCTGCACTCCGCAAAAGCATAATCACCTATTTCCGTAAGACCTCTTCCCAAAACCACCGTGTCCAGATTATCACAGCCCCAAAAGGCGTAAGGTTCAATCCGCCTTACGGAATTGGGAAGCACTACCAATTCAATATTGGTATCTCCCTCAAAGGCGCTTTCCCCAATAACCTCCACAGTATCCGGCACAGACACATTGGTCTCTGTTCCCCGGTACTTTACCAGTGTACTTCCCTCTATCCTAAAATCGGAGGCAGATGTTGCCGCATCTGCCTCCGTTACAGGAAGCTGCATAATGATGAGCGCAGTAATCATAAGCAGAATCCCGCTCATTTTTTTCTTACTCTTATGAAGCTCCATTTTTCTCATACATCTTCCCACTTCTTTCCGTTTACCGCTCTTCACGCTAAGCTCTTGCTTTTCTCAGCACCTTTTTGTCCCTCTTCATAAACAATACAAAGGACAAACATGCAAGACCCACGGACAAAAACCACTTGGGATGAATGCCGTCTCCGGTCTGGGGCGTATTGTCCGCCACGGTTCCCGCAGTCAGATCCTCCGTATCCACATAAATCACATAGGGTGAAAAATGCTCTGCCGTAAATGTGATACAGGACACACCGGATATTGTGGTAAATCTCGGCGTCAGCTTATCTAATCTGTCATTTACCACCCCTGCTATCATGTTATTTCCTGCGTAAGTAATCAGGGAATCCGGCAAGGGCAGCGTTATGGTGATGGACAAGCCTGTAGTGTCTGTAATCTTTTCCGTACCCGTAGAATCATAAAGGCTGATATCCATAGGGAAATATTTTATGTTTGTCAGGTCGCCGTATTCCGCCATCAGGGCTCTTACGGCCGCTTCCGTAGCCTCCGCACTCTCCGTAATCTTAATCACAAAATCATCGGAGGAGCCGTTTACTGTGGCGGACACTACGCCTGTGTTGGACAGTCCGTTTTTATCAATGACAACGGTGGTGCCTCCATTAGATACGGTCCCCGTGGTATTATTTGGTCTGTTAGAAGAGCTGGAGCCCGCCGAATTACCGCTTCCCGTAGTAGCTGTGCCCGAGCCTGCTTTTCTGTAATTTGCCGTTACAGTCACATTTTTTTCAGGCATGGTAATTACAGTAGCGCTTACAGCCGTGCTGGCTATGGTCACATCTGAAGGCTCCACAGTCCAGCTGCTGAATTCCTGTCCGGATGCCGGATCGTTGGCAATGATAATAGGCTGGGAGCCTGCCACATAGCTTCCGGACCCGCTGCCGTTGCGCACGGTCAGGGTATAGTATACTGCATTTCCATTGTTATTGTTTCCATTATTATTGCCGTTTCCGCTCCCGCCGGTGCCGTCATTTCTTTCATACTGGGCATATACGTCCGTATCCTTCTGGATATTCGTTATGCCCGGCATCCAGCCCGTGAAGGTATAGCCTTCCCGCACCGGATTCTGGGGAGGAATCGCGCTGCCGCCTGCCGCCACTGTCTGGGTGTAAAGCAGCGTTCCATTCCAATCATAGAAATTTACAACATACTCTGTCTCGCCCAAAGGAGTGTACTGGGCATAGGTTTTGGTATTCTCCGTAATATTGTTTATGGCAGGACGCCATCCTGTAAAGGAGTATCCTGACACTGCCATCTCCGCCGCGCTGGGGGCAAGAGAGGTTGCATCGCTTCCTGCGTCTACCAAAACACTCTCAATCAGCTGATTATTGATATCATAAAACTCAACCGTCAGCTTCTCCGCATTGGGATCTATCACCTCATACTGAGCCCAGATATCCGTGGGCGCCTGAATATTACGCCCATCCTCGCTCCATCCGATAAAGCGGTAGCCCTCCTGAATCAGCTGCGGATAATCGTCCGTGGTAGGCAGCGCCACATCGTCTCCTGCAACCACATCTTCCTGATGGATGACCTCTCCCCTTCCGGTGGCATAATTGGTCATCCAGAAGATTACGGTAAATACCTCCTGCCCGCTATAAGGCTGGTGGTCAATTCCTTTTTCATCGGCAAAAATAGCAGCTACGCTGTCATCCGGACAGTAGAGCGTCAGGTTGGATGAAATATTCTCTCCTCGCTCATCCCCGAAGGCCGTATTGTCGATGTAGCTCACCGACCCGGGAATATAAACCGCCTGCACTCCGCTGTTTAAAAAGGCATGCTCCGCAATGCTCTGCACTGTAGCGGGAAGCGTTACCGAATACAGGCTGCTTGTTTCCGCAAATGCGTAAGGAGGAACCCTTGTAATCCTGCTGTCATTGAAATCTATGCTGGTCACATTGGCAGCATCCATAAATGCTTCGTCGGCCACAGAGGTGACTCCTGCAAGCTCTACGGCATCCACCTTTCCGTTATAGCTGCCGTTTACCCTGCCGTTGCCTCTGGATTCCAGACATTGCACAACGCTGGTTTTAGCCCCGTCCGCAAGCCCGTAGATAATAGACCTTTCACAGGTAAAGTTAGGGCTTCCCTGAAAATCCACATCGATCAGCTGGGAACAGCCTCTAAAGGGCCTGAGCCCCATCTCGCTCACCGTGGGAGAAATCTGCACTGAGCTTAAATAAGTACAGCCGTCAAATGCGTAATCTCCAATTCTTGCAGTATCTCCGAGAATGCTGACACTGGTTAAGTTGACGCATCCCTCAAACATCTGGGCAGGTATCTGTGCCAGTCCCTCCGTGGTAATGGATTTCTGCAAAGGCATCTGATCCGCTGTCATATTGTTCCAGTCCAGGCTCTGCCAATGCTGCTCCTTGGCCCACGTAAAGTCCTCTTCCTCCTTTTCTTTGAACAATTCGTCCTTCACAGACTCCACACCGTTTGGAATTGACAGGTTCAGCACCGCATTCAAAATCGCCTGCTCATCCTGGGTAATGGCCTCGCTTTCTATGCCTGCATCCAAAGTATAACCAGTGCCGCCATTGTCCCGGATGTATTTGTTCACAGCGTTTTTCGCAGTCTGAGCCAGTTCCGCCGTGGCATAAGGGAAGGAATCCGCCGTGTAGGAATTTAAATCACTCATGGTGGGATAATCTATCAATTCATTGCTGTCGGTTGAAGGATTATACTGTACCACCAGATTGGTGGGCCAGCCGCTGTAGTATTCTATGTAGGTTACCGGCTGGGTGCCCTTATTAATATTGGAGCTGGGATCCATTGCATACTGAAAGGGTACGCTGTCAGGTGAAATGGTCCCCGTAAAGGTCAGTCTCGGCGTCTGGCTCAGAGCCCCTTCCAATCCCGGCAGAACATCCTGGGTCTGGAAGGCGTTGCTGCCGATTGTGGTAATATTAATGGGCTCCTCAAAAATAACGTCTTTCAGATTATAACAGCCCTTAAAAGCGTCCGCCCCGATTACCGTAATGGACGAAGGGATGGTAATTGACTCCAAATCCGCATTATTCTGGAAGCTGGAAGAATAAATCTCTGTAATCTGGTAAGGCCCGATCGTACCCGGAATGGGAATATCCTTCATGCCGTCGATCACACATTGGATCAGCTGGTTGGAGGAATTTACCTGGAACAAGGCCTCTCCATCCGCTCCATCGGTGAGAATAATCTCGTAAATATCCTGTCCATAATATTTAAAAGCGAAACCATTGGTACGGCAAAGATTATGGGTTTCTCCTTCCGCTATGCTCTCAAAATAAAAGGATTCCGGAACGGTATTCTTAAAATCCTCCATGGTAAAGGTCAGATTGTGGCTGTCTGTTCCTCCGCCATCCGGAGAAAAGGTCAAATTAGCGCTGCTGCTGGGGAAGGTAATGTATTCCAGGCTGGTGCAGCCCTCAAAAATCGATGCCGGCAGGTCAGCAGTCCAGTTTTCATGAAAAGCCACGCCTGTCAGCGAGCTGCATCTCCTGAACACACCTCTCCCGATCTGCTGAAGCACCACGTTCTGAAGCTCTCCCTCATAGCCGTCCAGGTCTATGGTTTCAAGAGCTGTACAGCCTGCAAAGGCGTAATCTCCTACCCGCAGCACATTAATGGGCATATTAAAGGAGGTCAGACCGGTGCAATTATAAAACGCATGGTCTCCAATGGTCTGAATATTGGAGTTTGGCTGCAGATTAATATTCTTTATGTTGACGCAGTTTTCAAAGGCCCCATTGCCGATGGTGGTCAGGCCGTTCCCCAATGTGATGGACTGCATTGCCGTACAGTTATAGAACGCATAATTTCCGATTCCCTGAAGGTTTTCCCCCACAACCAGATGAATAATGCTTCCGTTTCCGGAAAAAACACCGTTCTTGGCAGTGCTGTTCACATTCTCCACTGTCCAGTCCTGATTATTGCCGCTTACAGCCGACTGTACAACCCTCTGATTGCCGATATAGGCCACCGTAATCTGGGACAGCCTCCATTTGCTGGGATCGATGGTCTGCGTGAAGGCAGAGGTTTCCGTATCAGCGCTTGAGGGATTGGTCTTAATGTAAAGGCTGGAAGAAGCAATACTGCCCCAATCATTGTAAGTATCGTAATAGCATACATAAAAGTGATCCGTACGGCCTGTTTCCGTACCATCCGGTCCATACTGAATATCCGGCTTGTTATAATACAGAAAGTCTCCATCGCCATTTACTGCGGCGTAGCCTCTATATGTACCGTTGGTGTCCGTAAATTTATCATATACGTCCACTGTGTCTGGTATGGTAAGCGTATTTCCCTGCAGGCTTCCCACCTGCGAATAGCCTACGATTACGGCAACCTTCTCAATGGAGCCGCCCGGAACATTCACATAAGCAAACTGGAAGCGCCCATCCCCTGTGGTGTATATCTTATCACTCGGTCCAACCGTAGGAATATTGCTGCCGTCATCTGTCACAATCGCCGGCAGAACCGGATCACCGTTCTCGTCATACGCCTGCAGATTTTCTACCGGTATGGCGGCTACAATCAGCGCCGAAATCAGAAACAGCGTCCCCAATGTCTTCCTGACCGCCTTTTTTAATCTCCTGGTCTTCTTTTTCACCTTCATCACTTTTGTCTACTCCTTTGCTAACCTTCCTCACTGACTTTTTTGGCTACGACTACAAACCTTCCATCCGTCTCTTGATAATCGCAGGTGGAAAGGGTTAACAGCCTGTCGCCATATTGAGCAGTGACGCCGGTATCGTACAGCGACATCGCGGCCATCTCCTGCATATTGGAATTGAATTCCTGTTCGCTCAGCGCGTCTATAAACTGATAATACTTAAATACAATTTCTTCTTCGCTGTATACCCTGGATCTGAAAACATACATGACCTCCCAGATTCCTTTTTCATAAATGGTATCAAACTGAATGTACCGATGTTCTTTAAAGTATTCCTCGCTGCTGTACAGGTCAAGATCCCCAAACATCTGCCCATTTTTCATATGATGTCCGTATATAATCAGATTCGTGCTTGGCTTCAGCACGTCGCAGTCCTTGTCCATAAAAATAGAACCGTTTTTATCATATTCCTGGTTGAGGTTGTGATCCAGATAATATTCATTGTCCGAGGTCTGCATTACAGGGTAATCTATATTTGTATCGTCAATTTTTATCCATCCGATTAGCTTTTTATTTTTATTTAATAAATTTTTATATTCGTCCAGCACTTCCCGGGCTTGTGTTTCCCCGTCCAGAGTATAATGAATCACAGGAGATTCATCAGCGGACGCAGGCACCGGCTTCTCCTTCAGCGCGCTCAGCTCACTGTAGGCAGCTCTTGTTCTGTAATCATAATAAGAATACAGGCAAAAATAACCAATACAGCCTGCAGCCACTGCAAGACAGCCCACGATCATAAGCCTTCTGCGCTTTTCTCTCTTTTTCAGCTCTTCACGGACAAATGCCTCCAGCTTCTGGTCATTCTTTTTCGTGCTCTTTTTCGTTCCTGCTCTTTTCCTGCTCTCCTTTCCTCTCCCCTTTCCTTTTTCAGAGCCGGCATTTTTTCTTTGTCCGCCTCCTTTGGCAGTCTTCTTCCGGAGAAGCTCCTCCACCTCATCCGCAAAATCCTGTCCCAAAAGCGTAAAAAATTTATATCTCCCATTCTTTACATCAGAATAAAGCTGTTCCAGCTTTTTTTTATCATATCCGGCCGCTTCTGCGCGCAGACGCTCTATCAGCTCTCTGTCGTGGACAGCCCGCCGGTAATCTGCCTCCGTGCGGAACTGTCTGCCTTCCACAATATATGTTTTTTGTGTCATAATCTGTCCCTATATGTTCTTACTCCCTGTCTTTCTTCTCCCCATTTATATTTTACTATATGTTGAAATTAATGCAAGACCCTAATCTGCGCACAGCAGCCTCCTATTTTTCTAAAACACCCAAAAACCGCAGAAACATTGACATGCCGTAGCGCATAGAATAAACCATAAATAAAACCTGGAGGAAAAAAATGAGTGATTTGACTGCTACAAACTGTGGCTGCGCAAGCAATTCCTGCGGCTGCGGAAATAACGGCTTCGGAAACTGTATCTGGATTATTCTTCTGCTGTTCTGCTGCGGCGGCAACGGCTGTGGCAATGGCTGCGGCAACGGCATCCTTGGAAGCGGAAACAATGACTGCTGCGAATGGCTGATCTGGATTCTGCTTCTGTCCTGCTTCTGCGGCAACAACAACGGCTGCGGCAACAGCTGCGGCTGTGGCTGCTGATTCTGCTGCGGCACAAAGCTTATGCGGCTGCCATTTTTCCAAAAATAGGCTCCTTCGGGGGCCTATTTTTCAATGAGGCCTCATAGGATATAAAAATACCATTAAGGAGGCAGCTATGGACGAAAGGGGACAGGATAAGGTCGTTGCATTTGACACGCTGTTTACCACAAATCATATCCAAATGCTTAAGGTTCTGCTGACCTATCTGGATCCCGCCGCGCAAAAAAGCATTGCGGTTTATATAAAATGGATGGAACTGCAGTATACCCTTTCCTTTTTTCGAAGATATCCCGGCGCATCCATAAGGGGGCTTCCAAAAGAGGAGAGCTTTGACGCTGCCAGGCTCTGCGACGAAATGCTTCCCTACTGCGCCCCAAGAGAAAAGGAACAGCTGCAGAGCATGAAAAATATGCTTCAAAATCTTTCCAATGCGCAGGAAATGATGGAAATGATGCAGATGATGAAAGAGCTCTTCCCAGAGGGGGAAAATCCCTTTCAGGGAGATGCCGCCGACATTCTTTCCGGATTGTCGGGAATGTTTCAAAATAAATGATCCGAGGAGGAAAATAAATGGATGAAAAGGCAAAGCCCGCCTGGATGCAGGACGAACTTGTAAAGGACATCCCTCCAGGCAAGCTGGATTTTCTGGGCAGAATGTTCGCAGAGGGACACGGAAAAAGCCAAAAGGAAATGATGGCAATGCTCCTGCCCATGATGAAAAAGGCAAAGCAGGAAAAGCTGACTTTCACACAGCAGGAAATGACTGCGGCTATTGCAGCCATCAAAAAACACAGCTCCCCAGAAGAGCTGAAGCAGATCAACAAAATATTGGAAAAAAGCAAGGGAGGGGCTTAAGTGCCCTCCCTTGCTGCTATTTTACTACAATATTCACAATTCTTCCCGGAACATAAATTTCCTTCACCACAGTGCCTGTAAGCCTGTCGCCCAAAGCCTCTTTCGCCTTTTCGATCACAGCTTCCTTTGCTTCCTCTCTGGGGATTGTAATGGTTGTACGCATTTTGCCGTTCACCTGTACCCCCACCTCTATGGTGCTCTCCACCGTTTTAGCCTCGTCATATGACGGCCAGACAGTTTGATAGATTCTTCCCTCATATCCCGCCGTCTGCCAAAGCTCCTCCGTGATGTGGGGCGCCACCGGATTTAGCAGCGTCAAAAGCGTTTTATACTCTCCTCTTGTCACCGCATTCCTCTTATACATGTCATTGATCAACGACATCATAGCCGCAATAGCGGTATTGTATTTTAAGCTTTCAAAATCACTGCTCACCTTTTTGATGGTCTGGTGCATTTTTGTCTCAAGCTCAGGACTATAGCCGTCACCTTCTGTCAAAAGTTCCTGCAGCTTCCACACTCTTTCCAGAAATCTGCGGCAGCCCTTTACACCGTCCTCCGACCAGATAGCGCTTAAATCAAAGGCCCCGATAAACATTTCATAGGTACGCAGCGTATCCGCTCCATAATCCCTCACAATGTCATCCGGGTTTACCACATTACCTCTGGACTTGGACATCTTCTCCCCGTTTGAACCAAGGATCATGCCGTGGCTGGTCCGCTTCTGGTAAGGCTCCGGACAGGGAACCACCTTTTGATCATAAAGAAATCTGTGCCAGAATCTGGAATAAAGCAAATGCAGTGTGGTATGTTCCATTCCTCCGTTATACCAGTCAACAGGAAGCCAATAATCAAGCGCTTCCTTGCTGGCAAGGGCCTGATTATTGTGAGGATCCGTATAGCGCAGATAATACCAGGAGGAGCCTGCCCACTGGGGCATAGTATCCGTTTCCCGTTTTGCCTGTCCCTTACAGCAGGGACAGGTGGTATTGACCCAGTCCGTCATAGCCGCCAAAGGAGATTCCCCGTTGTCGGTGGGCATATAGCTTTCCACCTCGGGAAGCTCTAAAGGAAGCTCGCTTTCATCCAGAGGCACATAGCCGCATTTTTCGCAGTACACAATGGGAATAGGCTCCCCCCAGTAACGCTGTCTGGAAAATACCCAGTCGCGCAGCTTGTAATTGGTCTTTCTCCTGCCGATTTTCTTTTCCTCCAGGAAGGAAATCATTTTTTCCTTGGCCTCCGCCACGGAAAGTCCATCCAAAAAGCCGGAGTTTACCAGAATCCCCGAGGCCACATCTGAATAAACTGCCTCCTGTACGCTGACAGAGCTGCCGCTTACCACTTCTACGATAGGCAGATCAAATTTTTTTGCAAATTCCCAGTCTCTCTCGTCATGAGCGGGCACAGCCATAATCGCGCCGGTACCGTAGGTCATCAGCACATAATCGGATATCCACACAGGAATCTCTTTTTGATTCACAGGATTGGTGGCGCTTAGTCCCTTGATCTGCACACCGGTCTTTTCCTTGGAAAGCTCCGTCCGCTCAAAATCCGACTTTCTGGCCGCCATTTCCCTGTAAGCGGCCACCTCCTCCCAGTTTTCGATCTCATCCCGGTACTTGTCGATCAAAGGATGCTCCGGAGAGAGCACCATATAAGTGGCCCCGAAAAGCGTATCCGGCCTTGTGGTGTAAACGCGCAGCTTATCTTCTCTGCCCGTGAGCGCAAAGTCAACCTCCGCCCCCTGGGATTTGCCGATCCAGTTTTTCTGGGAAACCTTTACTCTCTCGATATAGTCCACAGTGTCCAGACCTTCAATAAGCTTTTCCGCATACTCTGTGATCTTTAACATCCACTGGCTCTTTACCTTCCTGACAACCTCAGAGCCGCAGCGCTCGCACACGCCGTTTACCACTTCCTCATTTGCAAGTCCCACCTTGCAGGAAGTACACCAGTTAATGGGCATTTCCGTCTTATAGGCAAGCCCGGCTTTAAACAGCTTCAGAAAAATCCACTGGGTCCACTTATAATAAGCCGGATCCGTGGTATTGATCTCTATGTCCCAGTCAAAGGAATATCCAAGAGAATGCAGCTGGCCTTTAAAACGCTCCACATTATTTTTGGTGACAATCTTTGGGTGAATATGATTTTTTATGGCATAGTTTTCCGTAGGCAGGCCAAAAGCGTCCCAGCCCATGGGATACAGCACGTTATACCCCTGCATCCTTCTCTTTCGCGCCACAATGTCAAGGGCCGTGTAGGGTCTCGGGTGGCCTACATGAAGTCCCTGTCCCGAGGGATAGGGAAACTCCACCAGCGCATAATACTTCGGCTTGGAATAATCGTCCGAAGTTTTGAAGGCCTTTTCATCATCCCAGATTTTCTGCCATTTTGTTTCCACTTCTCTGTGGTTGTACGGTACTGCCATATTGGTTCCTCCTGAAAATAAGTATAAGCCCTTCCGCTGTCAAGAGACGAAAGAGCTTATACACTTTATGATCCATGACAAAATACAAAAAATTCTTCTATTTAAAACTACCGTTCATTGTATCCTGTTTTTTCATTACTGTCAAGAAGCTGTTAATCTTCTCCACTGTTTTCCGCCACCTTAGCCGCTCTGGCCGCAACCTCTCTCTCCTGTACATCGGAAGGAGCCTGCTCATAACGGGAAAACTCATAGGAGTATTCTCCACGGCCCCCGGTCATGGAACGAAGGTCCGTACAATATCCGAACAGTCCGCTCATAGGAATATCCGCTTCAATGGTCTGCTTTCCTCCTGCAACAGGATTCATTCCCAGCACACGGCCCCTCCGCTTGTTCAAATCTCCCATGATATCTCCGGTATAGGAATCCGGCACTGTTACCTTCAAGGACGCGATAGGCTCTAAAAGCACAGGCTGCGCCTCCATAAATCCCTTTTTGAAGGCCTGAATGGTAGCCATTTTAAATGCCATTTCCGAGGAATCCACAGGATGATAGGAACCGTCGTAAAGCACCGCCTTTACACCCACAACGGGGTATGCCGCCATGGGGCCTTTGATCACAGATTCCTGCAGTCCCTTTTCCACCGCCGGGAAAAAGTTCTTGGGCACCGCTCCGCCCACTACCTCCTGTTCAAAGACAAAGGGCGTGGTCAAATCACCTGAAGGAGAAAAGCGCATCTTTACATGACCATACTGGCCATGGCCGCCGGACTGTTTTTTATATTTGTACTCCACATCCGACTGCTTCTTTATGGTCTCCCTGTAGGCGATCTTGGGCTTTGTCAGCTCCACCTCCACCTTATATTCGTTTAGAAGCCTGCTGACAACGATCTCAAGGTGCTGGTCTCCCATTCCATATAAGAGCATCTGCCGGTTTTCCGAATCATTCACCGCCTTAAGCGTCAGATCCTCATGGGTCATCTTCTGGAGCGCCTGGGAAATCTTATCCACATCACCCTTATTTTTCGGCTGATAGCGCATATATGTATATGGCGTGGAAATTTCAAATTTGCCAAATTTAATGGGTGTTGCCTTTGTAGAGAGACTGTTTCCCGTCCTGGCCGCCGTCAGCTTTGCCAGGGCTCCCAGGTCTCCCGCATGCAGCTCCTTCACCTCAATGGGTTTATTCCCCTGGAGCACATACAGCTTGCCAATCTTCTCCTCAATATCCTTATCCACATTATAGATCAGATCATCCGTCTTGAATACGCCGGAATTTACCTTTATGAGAGAATATTTTCCCATAAAGGGATCTACGATGGTTTTCCAGATAACAGCAGATTTCGCCTTGGAGAAATCGTAATCCGCATGGAGAATCTCATTGGTCTTCATATTGATGCCGGCCACTTCCCTGTTCTCGGGACTCGGCATATATTTAATGATATCGTCCAGCAGGGTATATACGCCCTGGCAGAGCGTGTTGGACCCCATTGTCATGGGCACAATGCTTCCATCGCAGACATTGGTGCGCAGCGCAGCCCTGATCTCCGCCTCAGAAAAGGTTTCCCCGCCAAAATACCGCTCCATAAATTCTTCGCTGGTCTCCGCCACTGCTTCCATCAGGGTGTCCCGGCAGATCTGCAGGTTTGCTTTGTTATACTCCGGCACCTCACAGGGAATTACCTCTTTTCCCTGCCAGCGGTTGCCCGCCTCGGTAATCACATTGATATAGCCCACAAATTTTTCATTTTCACGAATGGGAAGATGAAAGGGCGCTATTTTTTTGCCGTAAAGGCTTGTCATATCCTCCACTACCTGACGGAAGGAAGCATTGTCCACATCCATATTGGACACGTATACAAACCGGGGCAGCTTATATTTTTCACAAAGCTCCCAGGCCTTTTCCGTTCCCACTTCAATTCCCGACTTGCCGTTTACCACAATGATTGCGGCTCCTGCGGCGCTTACCGCCTCCTCCATTTCCCCCACGAAGTCAAAGTATCCGGGAGCGTCTATCACATTGATCTTATAGCCCTCCCACTCAATGGGAATTACGGACGTGCTGATGGAAAACTTTCTCTTCTGTTCTTCTTTGCTGTAATCACTTACGGTATTGCCGTCGGCAACCCTGCCCATTCTTGAGGTAATGCCGGAAAGATAAGCCATCGCCTCTGCCAGACTGGTTTTTCCGCTGCCGCCGTGTCCTAACAAGACAACGTTACGTATTTTTTCAGTTGTGTAAACATTCATGTGTTTTCCTCCAATTTCGATGTATTTTGGGTATCCTGCTAAAACTAAAATTGGATAGTCCAATCCCCATACGGTTATTTTACTAAATTAATTCCCATATTACAAGTCATTGTTGGTATTTTTGCACATTATTTACGTTTTGGTTGACTTTCGCACGTTGAAGTGCTATAGTACTGTAGAGATCAGAGAACGCTGAATGGGCGTCGGCATCCAGTTCTCCCTTCCAGGAAATCCGGCGCAGAAATGAGGATCAAATGATTGTTATAATGAAACCCGGTGCTGCCGAAGAAAGCGTAAAGGCTGTTATAAGCTATATTGAATCCAACGGTCTTACCGCCCATCTCTCCCAGGGTAGGGAGGTCACCATTATCGGTGTCGTAGGCGACAAGACAAGGCTTTCCACGGAAAACCTGACCGTCTATAAGGATGTGGACCGCATCGTCCCCGTCACGGAGAGCTATAAGCTGGCCAACAAAAAATTCCACCCGGAACCCACCCGGGTGAAAGCAGGAAACGTCGTCATCGGTCCAGACACCATGACCATCATGGCCGGTCCCTGTGCCGTGGAGACAGAGGAACAGCTTATGTGCATTGCCCGGGCCGTAAAGGATGCCGGCGCTTCCATCCTGCGGGGAGGCGCATACAAGCCCCGCACCTCTCCCTATTCCTTTCAGGGACTTGAGGAAGAGGGCCTGCGCTATATGAAGCGTGCGGGGGAGGAGACAGGGCTTGCCACCATCTGTGAAGTGGTAAGCTTAGATGCCATCGAAGCGGCGGTAAAATATGTGGACATGATTCAGATCGGCGCCCGGAATATGCAGAATTTCATTCTGCTCAGAGAAGCCGGACGTTCCGGTCTCCCGGTACTGTTAAAGCGGGGCCTGTGCGCCACCATCGATGAATGGCTCAACGCTGCGGAGTATATTATGTCCGAAGGAAACCCCAATGTGGTGCTCTGCGAAAGAGGCATCCGCACCTTTGAGACAGCCACCCGCAATACCCTTGATATCAGCGCGGTTCCTGTCATGAAGGAAAAGACGCACCTGCCCATTATCGTGGACCCCTCCCATTCCACCGGCTCCTACAAATATGTGCCCTCTATGGCAAAAGCCGCCGTGGCATGCGGAGCGGACGGACTGATGATCGAGGTGCACAACGATCCCGCCCACGCTTTATCCGATGGGCCCCAGTCTCTCACCTTTGCCCATTTTGACCAGCTGACCCGCGAGCTTGCTCCCTTCTGCAGCCTCGCTGGCCGCAGTTTTCAGATAAAATCTGAAGGAAAGGCTTAACCATGACATCTCTCACTTGCGGTTTTATCGGTCTTGGACTGATTGGCGGCTCCATTGCAAGGGCTTTAAAAGAAAAAATTCCGAACGTGAAAGTCATCGCTTACGATGTCCGTCCGGAAACCCTTCAGGCTGCTCTGGAAACACATACGGCGGACATTGCCGCTTCCTCCATAGATCACAGCTTTTCCCAGTGTGATTATCTGTTTTTGTGCGCTCCCGTACAAAAAAACGACGCCAATCTGGAGGAAGTAAAAAAAGTGATTTCTCCTTCCTGCCTGCTCACGGATGTAGGAAGCGTAAAAAGCGGCATTCACAGCGCGGTGGAGTATGCCGGATTGAGCGCACAGTTTATAGGCGGACACCCCATGGCCGGCAGTGAACGGACAGGCTTTGTCAATTCCCGGGCGCTGCTTTTGGAGAACGCTTATTACATACTGACTCCCACAGACACGGTTCCCCGTCAAAAAGTGGATGCTTACCGGGAATTGGTGCAAAAGCTGGGGGCTATCCCTCTCATTTTGGATTTTGGCCTTCATGATTATGTGACGGCGGCCATAAGCCATCTGCCACACATAATTGCGGCATCACTTGTCAACATGGTCAAGGAAAACGACGGCAGTAGCGGACATATGAAGACATTTGCCGCAGGAGGTTTTAAGGATATAACAAGGATCGCATCCTCCTCTCCTGAGATGTGGCAGAATATATGTCTGAGTAATCCTGATAATATACGACATTTTCTTGATATATACAGAGATTCCCTTACCAGAGTTGAAGACGCACTCCTTAAGGGTGATAAAGATTTTCTGTATAATACCTTTGAAACCGCAAGAGATTATCGTAACAGCATACCAAACTCAGGAAAAGGAACTCTTCCGAAGGTACACGAGATATATATAGACGTACCGGACGTACCCGGAATAATTGCCATAATCGCAACTATCCTGTCAAGCAATTCGGTAAGTATCAAGAATATCGGAATAGTTCATAACAGAGAATTCGAGGACGGCGTACTTCGCATAGAATTCTATGACGAAGAAGCCATGAATGCCGCAAGGACTGCATTAAAACAATACCCATATAAGGTATATGACAGATAATCATACATAGTCATAACGATAAAAGAATCCTGTCAGACAGGATTCTTTTATATTGGATAAATTCCTAAGAATTATACTCTCTTCATATATTCGCCCGTACGGGTATCGATCTGTATAACATCTCCCTGATTGACAAACAAAGGTACAAGCACATTAGCTCCGGTCTCCACTGTTGACGGCTTGGTAGCACCCGTAGCGGTATCTCCCTTGATGCCCGGCTCAGTCTCCGTAACCTCAAGCTCAACGAACAGAGGCGGTTCTATCGCAAATACTTCACCATTATGCGACAGTATCTTAACCATCTCGTTCTCCTTAACAAATTTAAGCGCATCTCCTATCCGATCCTCGGATAAAGCTATCTGGTCAAAAGTTTCCGTATCCATAAAATTATACATACCGCCATCCGAATACAGATACTGCATATCTTTTCTTTCTATATGTGCATTCTCAAATTTCTCAGTAGGTCTGAAACTCTTCTCAACCACGCCGCTGCTCTTGATATTCTTAAGCTTGGTCCTTACAAAGGCAGCTCCTTTACCCGGCTTAACATGCTGGAATTCGATAACCTGATACACGCCGCCATCATACTCGATCGTAAGTCCATTTCTGAAATCTCCCGCTGAAACCATTACAAATTCCTCCTAATATTCGTTTCGTAAATTACTTAGTCTAGTTTATTACATAATTTAAAACATTTCAACCATATTTTTTCATTTACACTATAATATCCACAATTTCATCTGTTATAACATAGGGCGATTTATCATCCACGCATATTCTGATGTCACATGCACTTTCATATGCCGGCATCCTGGCGCTCATAAGTTTACTTATGTACTCAATATTCATATTGCCATTAAGAAGCGGCCTGTCCCTACCTTCCCGCACTCTTTCGTATACTGTTTCAGGCGAAACATCAAGCAATATTACCATGCCCTTATCCTTCATTATGCGTACGTTACGTTCACTGATCGCCATTCCGCCTCCACATGCAATGATACAGCCGCCATCCGGCGAAAGATTATTAAGAAAATCCGTTTCACATTGTCTGAAATATTCCTCTCCATACCGTTCAAACATGTCGGATATCTTCATATTCTGCTCATTTTCAATGCATGCGTCACTGTCAAGTGCCTGCACACCAAGCCTTTTGGAAAGCTCCCTTGATATGGTGCTTTTCCCGCATCCCATGAATCCTATGAGAAATATATATTTTTTATTTTTCATATACATCCGACTCCTGTATCCTAAGAATGTCAAGCATATCCCTTACCATATCCGCCCCAAGCTGTCCCGGCGCTGACTCTCCCGACACGCTTGCAAATGTAACGGCAGAGCCGGTAAGTTCTCCGCCAATGCGCGTGATAAGTCCAAGTTTTCCCATGGACATTGTAATTATGGGCTCATCATATTCTGCGGACGCCCCGGCGCTGACTTCCATTAGCCGTATAACATCCATACTGTTTTTTGGCATCACTGCAAGCTTTAATATATCAGCGCCACATGCATGCATATATTCAAATATATCATACATATCATCATTATTCGGCGTAGCGTTAAAATGATGATTAGACGCAAGCGTATACACATCTCTGTCCTTAATATACCGTATAAGGCTGCATACGTCATCACGTACTCCGTGATATACCTCTACATCTATGATATCGGCATGCCCGCTGTCGGCACATTTTTTCAGGATATTAACATAATCCTCAGAAGATATATATCCCTCTTCATCAGAATATGGCTCCCCTCCTTCACGCAGTGTCCGGTATGTAAATATAACCGGCATATTTCCGCACTCACTGCGTATATCCTTAAGCATACTGACCACTCTGTTGGCATCCCGCCTTTTATCATAATAGTCTACGCGCCATTCTATGATGTCTGCGTCACTATCCCGAATTGCCCTTATATTCTCTTTGATATCGTCATCCGTCCGTCCGGTTACGGGTGCGCATATAAGAACCTGCTCTCCCAGAATTGTATCTCTGACCTTAATACTCATAATACGAACTCCAAATTCTATTCTATATTTCAATAAGTGATTTGTCCGAATGTGTAATATTTCTTACCCCATCCTCGGTAATCACAACTACATCCTCTATCCTTACACCGTACAGTCCGTCAAGATATATACCGGGTTCAACCGTAAGGACCATACCGGGTTGCAAAATAGTATCCTCTGTTACGGAAAGCCTTGGCTGCTCATGTATATACAGACCCACACTATGTCCGAGACCATGCCCGAAGTTATCAGAGTATCCTGCCTCCGCTATAATATCCCTTGCATACGAGTCGCCTTCAAGGCCCCTGATTCCCGCACGGAGTTTTTTTATGGCGGCAGTCTGCGCCGCAAACACTATGTCATATATCTTCCTCTGGTTATCATCAGCCTTTCCCATGACTATGGTTCTTGTCATATCTGAACAATAACCCTTATACATACATCCAAAATCCATCGTAACCAAATCTCCCCGGCACAGTTTTCTGTCCGTAGGCGTAGCATGTGGAGAGGCTGAATTCGGTCCCGACGCTACTATGGTATCAAAGCTCAATCTCTCTGCACCGTTATTTCTCATGTACATCTCAAGCTTCATCGCGACTTGCTTCTCCGTCATACCGCACGAAAGCTCTCCAAGTATATAAGAAAATGCGTCATCACCTATGGACTCCGCCATCTCTATTGCAGCTATCTCACAACTGTCCTTTATCATTCTAATCCTTGTTATCTCATCACCAAGCGAAATAACATCCTTGCAATTAAGTTTTATCCTAAACTGCTCAAATTCATAATGGCTAAGGTGCCTTCCCTCAAGTGCTACATAATCTGCGCGATCTTCCGAAATATATCCATTAAGATATTCATAATAACCATTCTTAATGGTAACGACATCCGTACCCTCACATTCGGAACGCGCCCATATGGTATATCTTGAATCCACAAGCAGACACCGACGTCTTTCCGATATATATAGATACCCCTCGCCTCCGGAAAAACCACACAGATATCTTATATTATACGGGTCGGAAATTATCACCGCAGATGCATTCACAGATTCAATAATACATAATACTTCCGCAAGCTTTCTCAAAATATCTCTCCTTTACCCTTGTCTTTTTGACTTCATGTACGAACGCAGCACAAACCACTCAAGCCTTCTCTTCAGAACAATCTGTATCTCTTCTTTATTGGATATACGCTCGACATATATATTATCAATTCCGCATTTTTTGGCTCCATATATGTCGGTAAAAAGCTGGTCTCCGACAAATATCGTCTCGTGTCTTTTGGTTCCCATAAGCTCCATACCTTTTATATATCCGGTCTTGCCGGGTTTTCCTGCCTTATATATATAATTTGTACGGATGTTTCGATTAAATCTGCACACTCGCTCCTCATCATTATTTGATATAAGACATGTCTTAAAGCCAAGCAAAGAAAGCCGCGCAAACAATGTCTCTGCGGCATCATTTGCGTCGGCTCCATGCATGACAAGAGTATTGTCAATATCAAACAATATACCCCTCTTGCCATTTTGGTACAATTCATCAAAATCAATATCATATACTGAATGCTCAATTCTGTCAGGATAAAAACGTGAAAACATAACATCTTTCTCCATAATCTATGCTGTTTAATACTCGTCTTCGTTCTGTGACAGAGCATTTCTTCTCTTTACAGTTACCTGCTCCTCAAACACATCAAAAAGCTCATTCATCTCTTTGCTGTCAGGCTTCTTTGTGATAATGCTTACCACAGGAACTATGATAAGCCCCGCAAACATTGTAAACGCACCCGCATTAATCGGAGAAGCAAGCTGTCCTGCAAACATCGGAAGCTTTAATATACCCAGAGTATTAAAGAGATTAAGCGTCATAAATACCGTTCCGAATATAAAGCTTACCCAGCAAGCGGCAGTCGTAGTCTTCTTCCAGTATAAAGAATAGAGAAACGGCGCCAGAAAAGCTCCGGCAAGCGCTCCCCACGATATGCCCATAAGCTGTGCTATAAATGTCACATTACTCTTATACTGCACAACGGCGATAATAGCCGATATTGCGATAAAGACAACTACCAGAGCCCTCATTATGATCATCTGCTTCTTCTCAGACAGATTCTTTACAATAACAGCCTTGATGAGATCCAGCGTAAGGGTTGAACTCGAAGTAAGCACAAGCGAGGACAGCGTCGACATACTTGCAGAGAGAACTAATATAACAACTATTGCAATAAGTATCTCCGAAAGATTCCCGATCATCGTAGGAATTATCGAATCATATATTATTGAACCGTCCACCTTAGTCTCCACAGCATCCGCGGTAAGCCTTCCAAAACCTCCGAGGAAATAGCATCCTCCCGCTACTATAACAGCAAATATGGTTGATACTATTGTGCCTGTCTTAACAGCTTTCTCACTTTTAATGGCATAAAATTTCTGAACCATCTGCGGAAGCCCCCATGTTCCGAGTGACGTAAGAATTACGACACATAAAAGACCGAATGGGTCAGGTCCGAGAAATGATGCGAATATACCCGGAATCTCACCATTTACCGTAGCAGGGTCAGAATATGTGGCAAGCTCTGTAAGCGAACCCATAAGCCCTCCGTGCTGACTAAGCACTGCTCCGATAACCGCTGCTATACCCACAAGCATTATAATACCCTGAATAAAGTCATTAATTGCGGTAGCCATATATCCTCCGACAATGACATATATGCCCGTAAGAGCCGCCATGGCTATAACACACACGGTATAATCAACAGAAAACGCCATATTAAAGAGTCGTGAAAGCCCGTTATATAACGACGCAGTATACGGAATAAGGAATATGAATATAATTACCGATGCAACTATCTTAAGCCCGTCGCTTCCAAATCTCTTGGCAAAATAATCCGGCATCGTCGATGAATCCAGCTTATGTGTAAGAACCCTCGTCCTTCTTCCAAGAAATACCCATGCAAGGAGCGAACCGATTATCGCATTTCCGATACCAATCCATGTGGATGCAATACCGAATTTCCATCCAAACTGCCCCGCATATCCGACAAATATAACTGCCGAAAAATATGACGTGCCGTAAGCGAAAGCCGTAAGCCATGGTCCTACACTTCTGCCGCCCAATACAAAGCCGTTAACATCCGTAGCGGATTTTCTGGAATATATCCCCACTCCAATCATCACTGCAAAAAAAAGAACTAATAATGCAACCTTAAAAATCATAATTGCCTCCGAGTGTCATATTCACTCCATCAGATGAATATGTATTTTAATATAAATAATACTGTAAGTACATACATAAGTATGCTTATCTTCTTCTTCCTTACCTTGCCCGTTATAATATTAATTACAACATAAGAGATAACTCCTACTGCAATACCTTCCGATATGCTGTAAGTGAGCGGCATTGCGATAAGGCAAAGGTATGCCGGAATTGCTTCCGAAAGGTCCTCAAAATTAATCTTAACAACAGCGCTTATCATAAGGAATCCTACAAATATCAGTGCCGGTGCGGTAGCAAATCCCGGAATTGCGATAAACACCGGTGAGAGAAGAATAGCAACCACGAATAACGCTCCCGTAACCACGGATGCAAGACCGGTTCTTCCTCCCTCGGCCACGCCTGATGAACTTTCAACAAATGTAGTAGTTGTCGACGTACCAAGCACGGCTCCTGCAGAAGTTGCAATAGCGTCTGCAAGAAGCGCTCCTCTTATACGCGGAAGCTTTCCGTTCTCATCAAGCATGTCTGCCTTATTGGCAACTCCGATAAGTGTTCCAAGCGTGTCAAATACATCTACAAATAAGAATGCAAATACAACAACGATGAAATCAAGCATAGAGAAATCAAATCCTGCTATATTAAAGCACTGCCCAAAGGTATTTCCTATGGAAGTAAGGTCAAATGTCGACCACGAAGGGATAAGGTTGTTACCTTTATATAACCCCGCAACCTGGCATATTATTCCGAGTATCCATGTTGCAAATATTCCGATAAGTATCGAACCCCTTACCTTCCTGATATACAAAACCGTGATAACAACAACGCCTATAACCGCCAGAAGCGCGCTTATACCGCTTGTGCTAAAGTCAGTTGTAAAATCAATAATGGTAACAAGCGTAGTATCATCATTAACAACGATTCCCGCATTCTGCAGACCTATGAAGGCTATGAACAGACCGATACCAACTGAAACTCCCCTTTTAAGTTCCATGGGAATCGCATTAAAGATTGCCTCACGCGCATTGGTAATAGATAAAAGAATGAAGATAATACCCTCTACGAACACCGCAAAAAGAGCAAGTCTCCAATCATATCCCATATCACCACATACAGTGTATGCAAAATACGCATTGAGACCAAGTCCCGGCGCTAATGCAAATGGGTAATTGGCAAGAAACGCCATACAGAAACATCCGATTGCCGCTGCAAGCGCCGTAGCCATAAGTATGGCATTGGCATCCATTCCTGATGCGGACAGTATACTCGGATTGACCGCCAGTATGTACGCCATTGTCATAAATGTCGTGATACCGGCCATAACCTCAGTTCCGACTGTTGTCCCGTTCTCCTTGAGTCTGAATAATTTTTCCATACCTCTTTCCTTTCTTATAATTCATGGTTTATACACTACCTCTCAATATTACTATATTTTAATAAACATTTCAATATTATTTTATTATATATTATATTAACCTGTATACCTTTGCACCATGAGCCGGAATCGTATCCGACAAAACGCCGCCCTTTATGCTGACACCATTACCGTTCCAAAGTTCGGTACACTCCGATACGTCATTACCGATTTCGCTATAAGAAATCTCTCTCTCATCATCAGATATGTTAAACATTGCAATATAAAGACTAGTGTCATCACTGTTACACCATATAGCATAATCATGTGTACGCTCTGCCAGAAAAGCCTGATTATCAAGCTTAAGAAGCCCAAGAACATCCCTGTTGGTTATAAGCTTCAGAGCATCCTCATCAAGTGACATAAGTTCCGCTCCAAGCATCATAGGCGAACGGAATATGCACCATAATGACATCATCGTAATCTGCTCGTCCTTAGTAAACCTTGTATCTCTTATATCTCCAAAGCCCTTACCGATTTTTCCAAGAGGAAGCATATCACAGTCAGGATACGAGCCGGCCTTCACATGATTCTGCCAGTGTTCACATCTTTCAAACATATTAAGAAGCAGCGGCCAGCTGTCCCAAAAGTCATCAGTAATCCTCCACATATTGGCATATTTTTCGTATATCCAGACTTTATCAAGGCGCGCAGGTCCGGGTGACAGACTAAAAACTATATCTCTTCCGCATTTTTTAATTGCCTTACTGAGCATTACGATCTCATCTTCTGCCTGCGGCGCATCCATGCGGCATATATCATCACATTTGATAAAGTCAACGCCCCATTCGGCATACAACTCCAGTAGCGAATCATAATAAAGCTGGGATTCTTTCTTATCCGGTCTTAAGCCATACATATCAGGATTCCAGAATGATATTGAATACGGATCCGCTATCTCCGAAGCATCAACATCCGTACCTTTTATACTCGTATGCATGTGGGCTGCAATTCTTGGTATACCTCTCATGATATGTATTCCGAACTTAAGTCCCAGACTGTGCACATAATCTGCCAAAGGCTTAAAGCCCTTCCCGTCTTTTGATGAAGGAAATCTGTCAGGACAAGGAAACAGTCGCGAATACTCATCCATCTCAACCTTCTCAAACGGAATATACTGATGCTCACTTCTTCTTGTACCCGCATTATAGGAATACCACTCAATATCTACTATAATATATTCCCAACCGTACTCTTTCAGATTCTTAGCCATATATTCCGCATTGGCACGTACCTCTTTCTCATTTACGGTGGTATCATAAAAATCATAGCTGTTCCAACCCATAGGTGGCGATGTTAAAAATGATTTGCCATTCATCATAATCCTCCATAACTTAAATTAACGGAGCCACAATCGTGACTCCGTTATGTATGACTGTGATAAAAATTAGATAAAATTCTTTACTTTCTGATATATGCTTGCTGCGTCAAGACCATATTTTTTAATAAGCTCAACAGCAGGACCTGATTCTCCGAAAGTATCCTCCACACCAATCTTAAGAACCTTAGTAGGACACTTCTCTGAAAGGAGATCGCACACAGCACTTCCAAGTCCGCCTATAACAGAATGCTCTTCAACGGTTACTACCTTTCCTGTCTGCTTTGCAGCCTCAAGAACAAGGTCTTCATCAAGCGGCTTAATCGTATGTATGTTGATAACCTTTGCATCCACACCATCAGCCTCAAGCATCTTTGCAGCCTCAAGCGTCTCTGCAACCTCAAGACCCGATGCAATAAGCGTAACATCCTTGCCTTCGCGTAACACGATGCCCTTGCCTATCTCAAACTTATACTCGTCATTATCATTAATCACAGGAACTGCAAGTCTTCCGAATCTCAGATAACATGGGCCTTCAAATTCTATAGCCGCCTTAACAGCCGCCTTAGCCTCAATATCATCCGAAGGAACTATAACAGTCATGCCCGGGATGGTTCTCATAAGAGCAACATCCTCGCAACACTGATGAGAAGCTCCATCCTCTCCCACTGATATTCCCGCATGTGTAGCTCCGATCTTAACATTCAAATGCGGATATCCGATAGAGTTACGAACCTGCTCAAACGCACGTCCTGCTGCAAACATTGCAAATGAACTCATAAAAGGAATCTTACCTGTAGTAGCAAGTCCTGCTGCAATACCTGCCATATTACATTCTGCAATACCGCAGTCAATATGTCTCTCAGAAAAAGCTTTCTTAAATATACCTGTCTGTGTAGCTCCTGCAAGGTCTGCATCAAGAACTACAAGGTTCTCATATTCTGCACCGTACTCAGCAAGTGCATTACCATAACTGACTCTTGTTGCTATCTTCTTTACTTCTGACACAGCATATCACCTACTTTCTCTAAATCTTCCATTGCGATCTTATACTCATCATCATTAGGAGCCTTACCATGCCATCCTGCCTGACCTTCCATATAGGATACGCCTTTACCCTTGGTAGTCTTTGCAATAATAGCCGTAGGCATTCCCTTTGTCTCTCTTGCCTCTTTAAATGCTGCGGCAATCTGATCAAAATCATGTCCATCGATATTGATCACATGGAAATTGAATGCTTCAAACTTCTTATCGATAGGATAAGGCGAGCATACATCTGCAATATTACCGTCAATCTGAAGTCCGTTATTATCAACGATAACAACAAAATTATCAAGCTTTCTGTGTCCGGCAAACATAGCTGCTTCCCATACCTGACCCTCCTGAATCTCACCATCTCCAAGAAGCGTATATACTCTGTATGAATCCCCTGAAAGCTTTGCAGAAAGAGCCATTCCGACTGCAGCTGATATTCCCTGTCCAAGCGAACCGCTTGACATATCAACGCCCGGAATCTCGTTCATATTAGGATGTCCCTGAAGATATGAGCCCGTATGACGAAGTGTAGTAAGATCTTCTACCGGGAAGAATCCCCTGTTAGCAAGAGTAGAATAATATCCCGGTGCAGTATGTCCCTTTGACAGTACGAATCTGTCACGATCCGGCTTATCAGGGTTCTTTGGGTCAACATTCATCTCTGCAAAATACAGATATGTATATATATCTGCTGCTGATAAAGATCCGCCCGGATGTCCTGATTTTGCACTGTGGACTGCTGTTACTATGCCCTTGCGGACTTCATTAGCAGTCTTCATAAGTTCTAAATTATCCATTTTAATTCACCTTTCATATATATATTTCACATATACAGACGAAATCAATGTTCCTCTCCCTGTCCGTAATATGCGTTAGGTCCATGCTTTCTGTAGTAATGCTTGTCCAACATATACTGAGGCGCAGGCTGCACTGAAGGATTAATGGAATATGTAATATACGCCATCTCGGCAACCTTCTCCATAACAACTGAATTATACACAGCCTCTGCAGGAGTCTTGCCCCATGCAAACGGTCCGTGATTCTTAACCACAACACCCGGTATTGCCATAGGGTCTTTTCCCTGGAACGTCTCCACGATTACGTTACCGGTATTGACCTCATATGCTTCCTCAACCTCTTCTGCAGTAAGACTTCTTGTACATGGAATATCTCCGAAGAAATAATCCGCATGAGTAGTGCCGAGAGCGGTTACGGGTTTTCCCGCCTGTGCAAATGCAACTGCATGCACCGAATGCGTATGTACGATTCCTCCCATCTGCGGATAAGCTTTATAAAGTACAATATGAGTAGGAGTATCCGATGAAGGACGAAGTTTTCCCTCAACAACGTTACCGTTAAGGTCCACAACGACCATATCCTCAGGCTTCATCTCGTCATAATCAACGCCGCTTGGCTTGATAACAACCAGCCCCTTATCCATATCAATTCCACTTACGTTACCCCATGTATAGATAACCATACCCTTGCGCCAAAGCTCCATATTGGCCTCATATACCTTTTCCTTTAATTCTGATAACATAACTTGTCAATTCCTTTCTTTTATTCGTATGAATAACCGATACATTAAACTATATACAGTATATCAAGTAAAGCATTCTTTCACAAGTATTTTTTTATATCCCTGACAGAGATTTCTATGTTGGGAAAAATGTGCTGGCAAGCAGAACAAGCAGGAGCGCCGGTGCCACTATCTTAATCATTATAACATACAGAATCTTTCTTCCCATCCTGAATCCGCTTTTTTCAACCTCATCAATTACAGTCTTAGGCTTTACCACCCAGCCTATAAGGATGCATGTTCCGAAAGCTACTATAGGCATCAGAATATTATTGCTTACATAATCCATGATATCAAGTATCTGTGCGATGGCGCCATTTGGCAGCTTAACCTCAAAGTACAGCTTATTATATCCGAGGCATACGATAATACCGCCCACAAGCGCAATCACTCCCTCTATGATACCTGCTTTTAATCTTGACATCTTGAATTTGTCCATAAAACTTGACACTACCGCCTCCATGACGGAAACGGCGCTTGTAAGCGCGGCAAATAAAACCATCGCAAAGAATACGCATCCGACCACAACACCGACGGGGCCCATCGCCTTAAAAACCTTAGGAAGCGATATGAACATAAGGCTCGGTCCCGACGACATACCCTCCGTTCCCATGAATACATATACGGCAGGCACTATCATAGCTCCGGCAAGAAATGCGACCACAGTATCAAATATCTCTATCTGATTAATGGATTTTACAAGATTTGCATCATCTCTTACATATGAACCATATGCAACCATTATACCCATCGCAACACTAAGACTGAAGAAGAGCTGTCCAAGCGCATCTATGAATACAGTTACAAATCCTCTAAGCGTCATTCCACTGATATCCGGTATAATATATACGCCAAATCCCTCAAGTCCGTTTCTTGCAGCTCCGGATGCGTCCGTGCTTTTTATCGTAAGAGAAAATACTGATATTCCGATAATCATAAGCAGAAGAACAGGCATTATGATTCTTGATGAAGATTCTATTCCCTTATTAACTCCCCTGAATACTATAAAAGCAACTATGACAAGAAATATGACCATAAATACTATCGGCTGCACATCCTGTGTGATGAATCCGAAAAAATATTCGTCCCCGGCAGCGCTCTCAACCTGTCCGGTCATAAATGTCACAAGATATTTGACAACCCATCCGCCTATCACGCAATAATACGGCATGATTATCACAGGCACCAGACATGATATGACCCCAAGAAATCCCCATCCCTTCTTTAACTTAGAATAGGCCGTAAGCGGGCTCTGCTTTGTCTTTCTTCCTATGGCAATCTCGGTTGTAAGAAGCGTAAAACCAAATGTAATGGCCAAAATGATATAAACTACAAGAAATATACCTCCCCCGTCTTTTGCCGCAAGATACGGGAACCTCCATATATTTCCAAGTCCCACGGCGCTTCCTGCAGCTGCAAGCACAAATCCCAAAGAACCCCCAAATGAATTCCTCTTATTCCCTTCCTTCATGATAATATATAATCCTCCTTGAAACTAATACGTTGTGACAGACCAATGGTCTTATTATATCTATTTTCCGGGATAAGTTCAACCTGTTTTTCTATGTGTCAATTTCACAATTACCAATAACTATATACTTAATACCAGTCGTGCTTTTCATTTCTGTCAAGTGCATTGATTCTATCCATCTCCTCGTCTGTTAGTTCAAAATCATACAATTCCGTTCAAATCGTTTTTTGTCTAGTAAAATTAGGTAGTGTGAAATTCTACCTAACGCAAAAGTTATGGTAAGTTAATCAATAATCAGCCATAATTAACTATATCACGGTAAACTAAAAAACGTCGGGAAACACATGTGTTCCCGGCGTTTTTTAGTTTCTTTCCAATCCAAAAGATTTATTTCATCACGGAAAGTTGGTCAGGCAGATTCGGGGTTGGTCAAATGTATCTATTTTTCAACAGACTCTTCCAATCTTTCCTTATATTAACAGCGGTATCAATCAAAACTTTCATGTCATCAGCCTTTCTGTCTTGGATTCCTCTACGTCTGCATCCTTTGACAAAATTTCAAACTTTGATTCTGCCGTGTCTACCCGTTCCTGACAAGGATTAGAAACATATTTCGACTACTGATAAAATAATTTTGTGTATTCCGTCTGCGTATCTGCGATATGATATATATACACCGTTTCATGAATAACCCGGTAAATGGCAACATGCTTTTTGCAGATTATCATCCGGTATCCCTGCTCATTGATCCAATCATCCGGTGTAGCCGAACCGGAATCTGGAAATTGTTCCAATCGTTCAATGGTGTCTAAAATATGATTGCTGACTTTCAACGCTGTCTGCACATCAAACTGCAGGATATAATAATCTTCTATTTTTTTCAAATCCTCCCATGTGGAAGGCAGAATTTCCACTTTACACTTCACTTGCTCTCTCCCTTAAGCGCTTTCTCGCCTCTGACACGCTGATAGTCGGCTCTCCATCGATTCGTTCCTGCTCCGCCTGCAGTACCCTTGCTCTTAACTGCAACATCTGTTCCCGCTTTTCAAAGGCATCTATACTCATTAATACTAAGTCACCTTCCCCATTTTTGGTAATATATATAGGTTCTTTTGTTTCTTTTGCCAGTGCGGATATCGTTGCATAATCATTTCTTAGTGCTGCCGATGCTTTTATCAGCATAATCCTCTCTCCCTTCATTTTTAATTATAGTTTCCTTTTATGTGCCATTTCTGGCAGCAAATTATCATATCAATTTTCTGATATAATTATACTATCACTTTGTGGCGAAGTAAAGACTTATTTTCTGATATGATTGCTTCATTATATCCTGCCTTTGGAATCAATTCATAATATTTTTTCCTAAAAGCCTTCTGCCAGATATTCATTTCTATATCCCTCAAACTCAATACAAAACACCATTCACAATAACCAACAAATATATTTTACTCTTCTTTCAAGTATAAATTCACCAGAATCGTTATGTCTTTCTTCCTTCTGTTTGGTCAGATACAAAAGACATACCTCATCTCCCTCATGCAGCCCCATTGCCTCCAGTTCCTTATCTGGTATCTGAATCACCCCATCCATTTTAATTATATAAAAAAGCAGACACTCATCATCCTGACCAACTTTTAACCAACTCTGGTGCAAAAACTTACGATATTTTACACGAAGTTATGATACCCCCCTAAATCGCAAAAAACGCTGGAAACATGCATGTTCCCAGCGTTTTTTAGGGTTCTTTATAATCTAACGATTTATTTCATCTGTGCTGCCACCTCTGCTGCAAAATCCTCATTCTTCTTTTCAAGTCCCTCTCCGGTCTCATAACGAACAAAGTTAACAACCTTTAAGCTGCATCCCTCTGCCTTTGCAACAGCCTCAACATACTTGCCGACATTTTCCTTATTCTCAGCCTTAACATATTCCTGCTCAAGAAGACATACTTCCTTTAACTCCTTATTAAGTCTTCCGGTAACCATCTTCTCAAGAATGTTCTCAGGCTTGTTAGAATTCTTAGGATCGTTCTTAGCCTGTGCTATAAGTATCTCAAGCTCATGCTTCTTATATTCCTCTGAAACATCATCAGTAGAAACATATTTTGGAGACATGGCAGCAATCTGCATAGCCACGTTCTTAAGGCACTCCTTAATTGCATCGCTCGCACTATCAGTCTCAGCTTCAACCAAAACTCCGATCTTGCCGCCTGCATGTATATAAGATACGATGATACCATTATCCTGACTAAGCTTTGTGAATCTGCGGATGTTCATGTTCTCGCCGATCTTGGCAATCATACCTGCAAGCTTCTCGCTTACGGTAACACTTGCATCTGCCTTCCAAGACTCAGCTAAGAATGCATCTATATCTGCTGCATCAGACTGTAATGCCTGTGATGCAACCTCATCAACAAACTCACGAAACACTTCGTTCTTGGCAACAAAGTCCGTTTCACTGTTAACCTCTACGATCGATGCAACCTTACCGTCATCGCTAACGTTAACTGATACAATACCCTCTGCTGCAATTCTTCCTGCTTTCTTTGCTGCTTTGGCAAGTCCGTTCTCACGAAGGAACTCCATTGCCTTTTCGATATCGCCGTCTGTATTGGTAAGCGCCTTTTTACAATCCATCATTCCGGCGCCTGATAACTCTCTTAATTCTTTTACCACAGCTGCTGTAATAGCCATCTCATTCACTCCTTACTGTTCTTGTATATATTATTCTGCCTCTTCCGAAACTTCTTCTGTCTCTGTTGCTTCTGCTGCCTCTTCCTCTGATACCTCTGCATCATCTGCCATTGATACGCCTTCGTTAGCCTCAATAACAGCATCAGCCATCTTAGATACAATAAGTTTTACGGCACGAATTGCATCGTCATTACCGGGAATAACATAATCAAGCTCCTCAGGATCGCAGTTCGTATCAGCAATACCTATAAGCGGAATTCCAAGAATATGAGCCTCCTGAACGCAGATTCTCTCCTTCTTAGGATCTACGATAAATATTGCATCAGGAATGTCCTTCATCTCCTTGATACCGCCGAGATTCCTCTCAAGCTTATCCCACTCTTTCTTAATCTCGATAACTTCCTTCTTAGGAAGAACGTCAAATGTTCCATCCTCTGACATCTTCTCAATCTCTTTAAGTCTCTTGATTCTTGTCTGGATCGTCTTAAAGTTGGTAAGCATACCGCCCAACCATCTCTCATTAACATAGTACATTCCGCAACGCTCTGCTTCTGTCTTAATAGAATCCTGCGCCTGCTTCTTAGTACCTACAAAAAGAATCTTGCCGCCTTCTGCAACAATATCCTTGACAGCATTATACGCTTCATCAACCTTACCTACTGACTTCTGAAGGTCGATAATATATATACCGTTTCTTTCGGTATATATATACTCTGCCATCTTAGGATTCCATCTTCTTGTCTGATGTCCAAAATGAACACCTGCCTCGAGTAACTGTTTCATTGAAATAACGCTCATTTTATTACCTCCATTGGTTATTATACTTCCATATACATCAATCCATATAATATCCCTGACAACCCTTGGCTTAAAAGGCTTTCAGGGACACCCATTATACAGTCCGTATATGTGATTTTTACAAATACCCGATTATATTAGCATAACCGGGCAAAAATATCAAGCATAAATATATAAATAAATCATGATTCTCTTATCTTAAGAAGCTCTGCATATACTTCATCATTAAGAACCTTGATATATGTACCCTTCATACCGGAAGAATGCGATTCTATCACACCCGCGCTTTCAAACTTTCTTAGCGCATTCACAATAACAGACCTCGTAATACCCGCCCTGTCTGCAATCTTACTTGCAACCAGAACTCCTTCTTTATTATCAAGTTCATCAAATACGTGCATTATGGCCTCAACCTCTAAGAATGACAGAGTATTGATCGCAGACCTTACAACCTGCTGCTTCCTTAAGATCTCGGTGTCTTCCTCCTTAACCGATCTTAACATCTCAAGACCGACAACGGTCGTTCCGTATTCACTTAATATAATATCGTCGATATCGTATTTATTATCAAGTCTGTATACAAATATTGTACCAAGTCTCTCCCCTGATATGTCTATCGGCACGATAATGGCCTCATAACCATTATTGTCACCTTCCGTAAGCCCGAATGTTGTAAGGCTTATGTTCTCCATGGTGGAAAGCACATTAAGGAATCTCTCATTGAGCGCCGAATCAACCATACCGCCCTTTTCGTCAGGAAGGAGGCTGCTAAGTCCCGGAATGTCCTTACGTATCTTTATTCCAAGTGCCTTGCCCTTTTTGCTGATAACAAGCGTATTGGAAGAGAGAACATCACTAAGAACATCACAGATATCATTGAACATGAACTTGGCTGATGTATTATTATGAAGCAATCTGTTAATCTTTCTTGTCTTATCAAGTAATCGAACACTCATGACACATACTCCCATGCAATATAAGCCGGACCCGTTCCTTCGAGCCGGCGATTGTAATATAAAACGGATATATGTCAGATTATATCACAAATTATCTGATAAAAGCAATAGCTATTCCTTTTCCTTGTAACCACATTTATTATCCATGCACACAAGCATATTGCCCTTTACCAGAAGCATCTGATTACATTTTGGACATAGCCTGCCCGACGGCTTCTGCCATGTCATAAATCCGCATTCAGGATTATTGATACAGCCGTAGTAACGTCTGCCCTTCTGTGTCTTCTTGATAACGATATCTCCTCCGCACAGAGGACAGGTGATTCCGGTCTTTTCGTAATATGGTTTAGTATTGCGGCATTCAGGAAATCCCGGGCACGCAAGGAACTTGCCGTGCGGACCGTACTTGATAACCATGTATCTTCCGCAATGTTCGCACACCGTATCGGATACTTCATCTTCAATCTTAATCTTTTCAAGCTTCTCCTCGGCGTTGTCAACGGCCTGTTGAAGGTCCGGATAGAAATTACTCACAACCGTTTTCCAGTTGATGGTCCCTTCTTCTATACAGTCCAGAAGACCCTCAAGATTAGCAGTAAAATTAACGTCAACAATACTTGAAAATCCCTTATTCATTATCTCATTAACTATCTCGCCAAGCTCTGTAACATAGAGGTTCTTCTTCTCTTTTGCAACATATCTTCTGGATATAATAGTCGTGATTATAGGCGCATACGTACTTGGTCTTCCGATACCAAGCTCTTCAAGTGTCTTTACAAGCGACGCCTCGGTAAAATGAGCCGGCGGCTGTGTGAAATGCTGCGCAGCAGATGTATCGGATGCGGTAAGCTTCATACCGCATTCAAGTTTTGAAGATATAACGTCCGATATCTCCTTATCATCCTCCGTCTGATACACGCTCATATATCCCGAAAAAACTGACTTGGACGCTGACGCGGTAAACCTGTAGCCGCCTCCGTCAAGTTTGATGCTTTTGGTCTCAAATCTGGCTGCTTCCATACGGCTGGCGACGAATCTCTTCCATATCAGCTGGTACAGCCTGAACTGATCACGCGCAAGCTGGTCCTTTACCTGAGCAGGCGTTATATCAACATAGGTCGGACGTATGGCCTCATGCGCATCCTGAATATTTTTTCCCCCTGCCGACTTGATACTGCTCTTTATCACATAGTCGCTGCCGTAATTCTCCTCGATAAATTGTCTGCAGGAAGCATCAGCATCATCAGATATCCTTGTAGAATCGGTTCTAAGATAAGTTATAAGACCTATCGTACCGTGACCCTTTACGGCAACGCCCTCATATAACTGTTGTGCTATACGCATAGTCTTCTGCGTTGAAAAATTAAGATTCTTTGAAGCTTCCTGCTGAAGCGTACTTGTTGTAAACGGAACCGGGGATTTCTTGGTGCGTTCTGACACCTTAATATCCGTAACCTCGAATTCCGACTTTTTAACAGCCTCAATGATCTTATCAGCACTATCCTTATTATCTATTGTACATTTACCGTCCTTAGTACCGTAAAAATGAGCTACAAGAGGTTTCTTATCCCCCGATATGCCAAACGAAGCATCGATACTCCAGTACTCCGATGGAATAAATGAATTAATCTCTCTTTCCCTGTCACATATGATTCTGAGCGCCACTGACTGAACTCTTCCCGCGCTAAGACCTCTTTTTACCTTTGCCCACAGAAGCGGACTTATCTTATAACCGATAAGCCTGTCAAGCATTCTCCTTGCCTGCTGTGAATTCACAAGATTCATGTCGATGTCACGTGCCTGTTTAATAGACTGTCTGACAGCATTTTTGGTAATCTCATTGAAGGTGATACGCCTTGTCTTCTCCGGATCAAGTTTAAGAGCTTCCATAAGATGCCACGAAATAGCCTCTCCCTCGCGGTCCGGGTCGGTAGCCAGATATATCTTATCTGCTTTTTTTACTGCTTTCCTGAGAGACACAAGCAGCGCTCCCTTTCCACGTATGGTGATGTATTTGGGTTCAAAATCATTCTCCACATCTATTCCGAGCGAGCTTTTTGGGAAATTCCTGATATGTCCGTTAGACGCAAGAACTTCATAATTCTTTCCTAAAAACTTCTTGATGGTCTCTGCCTTGGCAGGCGACTCAACTATAACGAGATTATTAGCCATTACTTCATCTCCCGATTCATGTTTTTACATAATAATTATTTGCAGTCTGTTTAATAATATGTCTCATCTCAAGGCGCAGTACAGCATGCATTATATCCTGAACAGGCAGTTTTGTCTCCTCAGCAATCCTGCTAATATGCTTTGGCTCAAAACATAGACTAGCATACACCATTTTTTCATCCGTGGCAAGAAAATTATTTTGAATATGTTCTGACTCATCCGTTTCAGGCATACCCCTGCCGCCATAGTCTACAGAAAGTGCGTCGAGTACATCATATACATCATCATACACAGCTGCCCCATTCTTTATAAGTGTATTACATCCCCTGCTTAATCTGTCAGTTATACGTCCCGGAACGGCATATATATCCTTTCCCTGTTCAAGCGCACAATCCACCGTTATAAGAGAACCGCTCCTTTCCCCTGCTTCAACTATTATAATTATATCTGAAAGACCCGATATTATTCGGTTCCTTTCAGGAAAAAATCCATGATTCGGTTTGGTATGGGGCGGATATTCGGACATTATGCACCCCGTATTCCGTATCGTCATATACAGGTCAATATTGCTCTTCGGATAGCACACATCAACCCCACATCCAAGAACTGCATGCGTAATCCCATTCGCCATGATACATCCCCTGTGTGCCGCTCCGTCTATGCCACAGGCAAGTCCGCTTACTATATGTACGCCGTACGAAGACAGTTCCCCTGCAATATTATATGCGGCGCTCCGCCCGTAATCAGTACATTTCCTCGATCCGACTATCGCAACACGCGGGTCAGTATCCGTATGCAGACTCCCCATATAATACAGCGCATGAGGCATATCAGGTATATACAGTAATCTTTCAGGATATCCGAAAGCTTTTGGATATAAGAATCCGGCTCCCATATCTCTAAGCCTCCCAAAACTCTCTCTCAGACCTTTCTCGTCCCTGATAAGTATATTATTCCTTTGTTCCGATGAAAGAAACGGCAATTCCAAAAGGTCTTTATCTGATGCACAATATACATTCTCCGGTTTATCAAACACATCAAGGAGCTTATTTCTTGTTCTTCTTCCAACTCTGGATATATTGGTAAACCAATACCAGTATTCAGGCTCTGTCAGTTCCATACAAACTCCTCCGTTTTACTCCAGAGCCTGTGCCATGCCTTTCTATAGAATGTAGCTTCCTCCACATGGGAAAGCATAATATCATCACAACCCTCATAATCTGCTATGGTTCTTGATAACTTAAGGAGCTTGTTATAAGAGCGCATACTAAGCCCCCATCTGATATATATATCCTTAAGAAACTCCTCCGCCCTGCCGGAAATGTGACACCATTTCTTAATATCATCGGGCGTCATACGCGCATTACATCCGGTATTACATGACGCATACCGGATGTCCTGAATACTCTTTACCGCGCTTATCCTATCCGCAATATATTCGGACGAATCCCGGCACCCGTCACCACAAAAGCCCTCATCATAATCCACCAAATCAGCTTCTATTATAATATCTATCCTGTCAAGAAATGCATGACTTATCCTGCCCAGATACGCGCGAACCTGTTCAGGCGTGCATCTGCAGCGTGAAGAATCCGGATAATATCCGCACGGGCATGGATTCATGGCTGCTACAAGCATGAAATCCGACGGATACTCCACTGTTCTGTTCTTCCTTGCATGCACGACTCTCCCTGATTCCATGGGAGCCCTTAGAAGCTCAAGAGTACTCCTCTTAAACTCTGCAAGCTCATCCAGAAAAAGTATACCGTTATGAGCTTTGGTAATCTCACCCGGTGCAGGATTATATCCTCCGCCGATAAGCCCGGCGGGCGAGATGGAATAATGCGGCGCACGAAAAGGTCTTATGCTCATATCTTCTTCCCATGCCACACCACCGTCAGATATGCTTCTTATCGCGGCGACCTCCATACTCTCCTCATATGTCATATCCGGCATGAGCCCGGCGAGCCTTTCGGCAATCATGGTCTTGCCTGTTCCGGGCGAGCCAATAATAAGTATATTATGTCTTCCCGCCACTGCAATCTGGGCAGCCCTCTTTAACTGTTCCTGACCATATATATCCGAGAAATCACCACAGTCTCTGTACGGTGATGCATTTCCCCAGACCTTCTCATATGAATCACTTACAACATGCCCCTCAAGATTATCTTCATTGATAATATCAATCGCTTCCGTTAAGGATGAGACCCCTATAATACCGATACCCCTTACCATACACGCCTCAGCAACATTACAGGTCGGTACAAAGCAGTACGAAAGACCGCTCTGTCCGGCTGCAAGAACTGCCGGAAAAACACCCTCTATCGGATTGACATTACCATTAAGGCTTAATTCTCCCAGAAACATAATATCCCCGTATCTTACGGAATTCACATATCCGAACGCCGCACAGAGCGCCATCGCTATAGACAGATCGAACCTGGTGCCTTCTTTTCTTATATCCGCAGGCGAAAGATTCACCGTAACCCTCTTTGATCTGAATACATAGCCTGAATTCCTTATAGAACTCCTTACCCTGTCAGAAGCCTCCCTCACTTCCGAGCCAAGATAACCCACCATGCGAAATACAGGGAGCCCCTCGGCAACATCCGCCTCAACCTTTACAATTACTGCCTTTACTCCCATAAGCACAGCACAAAAAGACCTACAAAACATAATACCTCCTTGTAAGTCCTACATAAGCTCTGTATAAATCATACAACCAAATTAACGTATTACCATAATATCATCTATGTAATCAGGAATCAAGTATTTTTTTGATTTCTTCCATAAATGTTCCTACATCCTTAAATTCCCTGTATACGGACGCAAATCTGACATATGCAACCGCATCAAGTTCCTTAAGCTTTTCCATAACAATCTCTCCGATTGTATTGCTTGGAATCTCTTTGCATTCCAGATTGAATATGGTATTTTCGATGGAATCCACACATTCATTGATACTGTCAACAGGAATCGGTCTCTTATGACATGATTTGAATATACCTTTTTCAATTTTGGTACGGTCGTAAGGCACTCTTGTCATATCCTTTTTCACAACAACAAGAGGTATGGCCTCAACCTTCTCGTAAGTGGTAAATCTTCTTGAACATCTATCACACTGCCGTCTTCTTCTTATGGAACTGTTATCGTCGGCAGGTCTTGAATCTATAACTCTTGTACCATCCTCACCGCAAAATGGACATTTCATTCGTCTAATCCCCCTCACAGCCATTTACATTTGCATATATACTTACTTAAATCTGCCTCAATAAGTATTACATCCGAACCAATCTGTTTTACACAGCATACAGGAATTACAAATTCCTCCTCCCTGCCAAACATTCCGAACATTTTGCATGGACCCGGAATAATAAGATGTGTAATACATCCGCTGCACAGATCAAATTCAATATCAGTTATGCATCCTACGCGCTGGCCGTCGCATATATTGATTACTTCCTTCTTTTTCAAATCACATATCCGCATGATAATAATTCCCGGATTATATTATTATATATTATATGCGGCTATCTCTGTTTTAGATATTCTCTCATATTTTTCAGCGCTGTTTTCTCAAGTCTTGACACCTGAGCCTGGGATATATGAATCTCTTCAGCAACTTCCATCTGTGTTTTACCGTGAAAATAACGAAGGTTGATTATCGACTTTTCCCTGTCGTTAAGATGTGATAAGGCTTCCTTGACGGAAAGCTCCTCAATCCAGTTATCTTCTTTATTCTTCTTATCGCTTATCTGATCCATAATATATAAGGTGTCGCCACCCTCAGAATATACCGGTTCGTATAAAGACACCGGGTTCTGTATCGCGTCAAGCGCATATATAACTTCCTCGGGCGTAAGTTTTATGGCGGCGGCGATTTCCTCTATCGCAGGCTCACGGTCCATGGTCTTTCTGAGATTTTCCTTTGCATACACAGCCTTGTATGCCGCATCCCTTATGGAACGACTGACCCTGATTGAATTATTGTCGCGCAGATATCTTCGTATCTCGCCAATGATCATGGGTACCGCATATGTTGAGAACTTCACATTCTGCGTTACGTCAAAATGATCTATCGCCTTCATAAGACCTATGCATCCTATCTGGAACAGATCGTCAACATCCTCCGTACTATTGGAGAATCTCTGTATAATGCTTAGCACAAGCCTGAGATTGCCTTTGATATATTTTTCCCTTGCGCTCCTGTCTCCCTCAAGAATCTTACTAAACAGTTCATCCTTCTCGTCATTTTTAAGGAGCGGAAGCCTGGAAGTATTTACCCCGCAGATCTCAACCTTATACTGTGCCATACATATACATCCTCCTAATGTTATTACATTAGAAATGATGTACAGTTTGCCACTGATTTATACTGTATATTTAATAAATTGTTCTTCCGTGTATGTCGCTTACACCGCTCATTCTGTAGAAATATGTATTAACTCTGTCCCGCCATTCTATAGCGTTATCAAGCTGCCTCTGCATCCTTTTCCTGACACGCTCATACACAGTATCATCGACGATTCCGCGCAGCTCATCCCAGGCAGCTATCATATCCTCAACCTCATGCACACCTTCAAAATGCGTATCATAGATATGCTGTATAAGCGTTTTCCCGGTGGATAATACATAATCATATCTTATATAATGGAAAAACAGTAAAAGCTCCTCAGGCGTTGTCTCAACATTCTCATACATACTCCTTAACGGCTCGTTATACTGTAAGGTATATCCGGTTCCAAGCTTCTTTGTCCTGTCCTGTCCGATACCATCTCGGTCGGCGCGGTTATAGGTTCCCCATTTGTCATATTCGTACCCATCCACAAATGGTCCGTAATGTGTATGTGGATTGACCATCCAGCCTATACCGAGCGGGGACGTATATTTTTCATAGGTTAACCATGAATTGCTTATAATATCATACACTCTGCCATATACTTCCTTATCCTTACCAAATGTACATTTTGCCCACTCAGTACCGATTTCCTCTGCGGACAGGGAAGGATTCCAGCACAGCATTGCAAATCCGTAAAGATTGGCGGCCGCAAAATCATGACCGGTCCAGTTGGCGTCATTGCCGGTATTGGTCACTCCCGCAATTCCGCATATCCTGTTACCATACTCCCTTCCCGATACGACATTCTTCACAGTTGCCGTATCGGAAGCATATGTATGAAAATCAAGTATCTCCTTCCACATAGGAACAAGATAGCATATGTCTATCTGTTGGCCCGTATATTCCTGTGCTATCTGAAACTCTATGAACATATTGGTTTTCTTAAGAGCTCCAAATAAAGGTGAAACAGGCTCTCTTACCTGAAAATCCATCGGGCCGTTCTTTATCTGAAGCACAACATTATCTTCAAATTCACCGTCAAGATATGCAAAATTATCATATCCCGCACGCGCCCTGTCCGTCTTCCTGTCACGCCAGTCCTGACGGCAATTGTACACAAAGCATCTCCATACAACGATACCGCCGTATGGTTTTATGACCCTTGCAAGCATATTGGCGCCATCCGCATGTGTTCTCCCGTATGTAAACGGTCCCGGTCTTCCCTCTGAATCCGCCTTTACAAGGTATCCTCCGAATGACGGTATAACCTCATACAGATGTCTTGTGGTCTCCTCCCACCACCTGATGACGTCCTCGCACAGAGGGTCGCAGTTATCCGTAGCGCCAAGCTCTACCGAAGCAGCAAAATTAATGCTTAAATAAAGTTTTATTCCGTAAGAATTGAATATATCGTTTATCTCTTTTACCTTGTCAAGATACTCATCCGTGATAAGTCTGGTCTCGACTGCATGCACGTTAACATTATTGATCGTTATGGCATTGATGCCTATTGAAGCCATAAGCCTTGCATACACATATGTACGTTCGTTTACAATGATATTATAATTGT
>CASFAQ010000012.1:43206-45548 GCA_949292725.1 uncultured Eubacteriales bacterium
ATATCCTCTCTCGATATCACCGGCCATATTGTCCCAGTGATTAATCATTCTGACAGGAGTATAAGGATTCTCAGATACATTCACATCTTTAACATCCCTGCCGCACATAAGCATCCTCATAAGCCTGAATGTTCCATACAGGAGTCCTGTATCGCTTTTTGAACATATCGTTATGATATTATATGTATCGGTATAATATATTGCATAACCTTCCTCATCAGGAATGAAATCTCCGACATACGAAGTGTCTGCATTATCATATATCTTAAGTATGATACCATCCCTGCAATCACCTTCACACAAGGCATGCGAAAGCCTGATGCCATACATGGCGTCAAATGCCTCATCAATTTCCTTTACTGCATTTGAGATACGTTCGCTATCAATGCCACAGTATATATGCGCAAATTTACTGATGCCCTCAGGCACATCCGCTACTCTCCGGTAATTAAGCCAGGCTTTTTCATAATCCATAATTATATAATCCTCCGATATTATTCAGGTACAACAGCTTCTGTCGCATTAGTTACCTTAATGCATACAGGTTTTTTGCCTGTAAGGGCAACACTCCTTGTATCAGGCTGGCAGGTTCCGACATATATTTCGTAGTCGCCGCTGTTAAGTATCTTAACTCCGTCCTCATTGTATAATCCGAAGCTGTCGCTTCCAAGTACACATGAAACAGTCTTTGTCTCACCAGACTCCAGAGAAACCTTCTTAAGTCCCTTAAGCTGGAAGTTAGGCGCATCATCTCCTATGTATCTGACATAAACCTGAACGGTTTCTGCTCCGGCACGTTTACCTGTATTGGTAATGGACGCAGTAACCGTAATATCCGTATCCACAGATATCTTATCATTATCAGCGCTTACATCACTTATCTCATAATCCGAATAACTAAGTCCATAACCAAACGGATATAAAGCTTCATGCGTCATATATCTGTATGTTCTGCCCTTCATCGAGTAATCCCTGAAATCAGGAAGCTCTTCTGTGGTGCGATAGAACGTTACCGGAAGTTTACCCTCAGGATTAGCGTTTCCAAATATAATATCAGCGATAGCACGTCCACCAAGCGCACCCGGATACCATCCCTGGATTATTGCAGGAAGATGCTCATCCTCCCATGTAACGGCAAGCGCACTTCCCGATAAAAGCACCAGAATAACAGGCTTACCCATCTCGTATATTGTTCTAAGCACTTCTGACTGGATACCCGGAAGATTGATATCTGGTTTGTCCCCACTTGCGAACTCATTTCCTTCGTCTCCCTCTTCTCCTTCAAGACTCGGATCAAGTCCAAAGCACGCAATTACCACGTCGGAAGCCTTGGCCACAGCCTTTGCCTCAGCAATTCTGTCATTGGCAATGGCAAGCCCTGATACCCTGTCCTTGCAAAGGTGGCATCCTTCGGAATACATTACGCGCACATCATCGCCAAGCTCTTCTTTAATACCCTCAAGTATCGTTACATATTCTGACGAAGTGCCCTCATAGTTACCCACAAGTGCTCTTCTGTTATTGGCGTTAGGTCCGATAACTCCGACCGTCTTAAGCTTACTCTTATCAAGCGGAAGGATATTATCCTCATTCTTAAGAAGACATACACACTTTCTTGCAGCCTCCAGATTAAGAAGCCTGTGCTCCTTACAGTCAACTACATCATATGGAATATCGCTAAACGGAACCTTCTTAGGATCATCAAAGAGTCCCAGTTTCATTCTCGTAGTATACAGTCTTGCAACAGATTGCTCGATAACTTCTTCTTTTATAAGTCCTTCTTCACATGCCTTTATAAGATTGCCGTTAATATTGCCACAGTTAAGATCACATCCGTTATTCATGGCGAGTGCAACAGACTCAACCGGACCGTCGGTAACCATATGAAATTCATGGAAATCCTTTATGGCCCAGCAGTCCGATGTTACATGACCCCTGAACTGCCATTCATTTCTGAGAATGTCCACAAGAAGCGTTTTGCTTCCGCAACACGGTTCCCCATTGGTCCTGTTATAAGCGCCCATTACAACTTCAACATCAGCATCCTTAACACATGCCTTAAATGCAGGCAGATACGTTTCGCGCATATCCTGTTTGGTAGCAATGGCATTGAAGCTGTGTCTTTCATCCTCCGGACCCGAATGTACTGCAAAATGCTTTGCACAGGCAGCTGCCTTAAGATATTTCTTATCGTGTCCCTGAATGCCGTTTATGAATCTTACGCCAAGTCTCGTCGTAAGATAAGGATCCTCACCGAAGGTCTCATGTCCACGACCCCATCTCGGGTCTCTGAATATATTTACATTAGGTGACCAGAATGTAAGTCCCTTATATATATCGGT
>CASFAQ010000013.1 GCA_949292725.1 uncultured Eubacteriales bacterium
TCCATACCACCTGCTACAACGATATCAGCCATACCAGCTTTGATCATAGCTGCAGCCTGGTTAACACAGTTAAGACCTGAACCACAAACAACGTTTAATGTAACAGCAGGTACTTCAATAGGTAAACCAGCTTTGATAGATGCCTGACGAGCAACGTTCTGTCCCTGTGCAGCCTGAATAACGCATCCCATATACCCATGGTCAACATCCTCAGGTTTAACGCCTGCTCTGTTAAGCGCCTCCTTAATAACAATTGAACCAAGCGTTGCTGCCGGGGTAGTACTTAATGTTCCTCCCATTGTTCCGATAGCAGTACGGCATGCACCTGCTAAAACTACTTTCTTTGCCATAAAAATTGTCCTCCTTAATAATAAATGTGCTTATAATTAACGCTGCATTATTACAGCATTCATCTCTGATACTTATCTCTCAGCATTTTTGCCACGTTTGGTGGAACAAGCTTGGATACATCCGAGCCGTAAAAGGCAATCTCCTTAACTATTGTAGAACTTAAAAATGCATACTCAAGACTTGTAGTAAGAAACATCGTGTCGATGTCAGGCTCAATGCTGTGATTAGTCTGCGCAAGCTGCATCTCAATCTCAAAATCCGTAACAGCGCGCAGTCCCCTTATTATAATCGATGCTCCGTTGCTTTTGGCAAATTTGACTGTCAGTCCACGGAATGCGCAGACCCTGACATTAGATATATCCGATACAGCCTCTTCAATCATGACCTTACGCTCTTCCATTGTGAACACCGGATTCTTATCACTGTTAACAAGAATTCCTATGATAAGCTCATCCACAACCTTAGCCGCTCTTTTTATGATATCCAAATGCCCGTACGTAACGGGATCAAAGCTCCCCGGATACACAGCTTTAACCATTAGTAAACCTCCTGACAGATGTCCATAAACTAATAATACAACATTGTCAAAAAATTATCAATCTTTTTTTTGATTCCGCGTAAATATAAATTAAACGGCTTGACCATACTAATACGTAATGCTAAAATATTCTACAGTCAAACAAAAGTATTATAGTACAATTTATTTTAAATAACAATAGTTAATTTTGGGAGGTAATTATGGATTATACGAGAGAATATCGCGAAAAACTTGTTACTGCAGAACAGGCCGCTTCCGTTGTCAGATCAGGGGACTGGGTGGACTACGGATGGACGGCTCTCACCCCCGTTGCAATCGATAAGGCTCTTGCAAAAAGGATGCCGACGCTTACGGATGTCCATATAAGGGGTGGAATACTTATGTGGGTTCCGGAAATATTCAAGATACAGAATCCGGGCGCGCATTTTGAATGGAACTCATGGCATATGGGCGGTATCGAAAGAAATGCTGCCAAGGAAGGCTTTGCATATTACTCGCCTATCAGATACTCGGAGCTTCCAAGGTACTATCGTGAAGTTAAGGAACGTAATTCAGTCGCATATTTCCAGGTTGCGCCAATGGACGAGCACGGATTCTTCAATTTTGGTCTGTGCGCATCCCACCTTGCCGCAGTATGTGAGACCTCGGATACTATAGTCGTAGAGGTTAACAAGAATGTTCCAAGATGCCTTGGCGGAACAGAAAACGGTGTACATATCTCAGACGTTGACATGATCGTAGAGGGAGATAACCCGGATATGGCCGAGCTTTCAGCGGGTGGTCCTGCAACGGATGTAGATAAGGCTGTTGCAAAGCTTATCGTAAACGAGATTCCTAACGGAGCATGTCTCCAGCTTGGAATAGGAGGAATGCCTAACGCAGTCGGCTCCCTCATAGCAGAATCCGATCTTACGGATCTTGGAGTACATACCGAGATGTATGTGGATGCATTTGTAGATATTGCCAAAGCCGGAAAGATTACCGGAGCCAGGAAGAATATTGACCGCTTCCGTCAGACATACGCATTTGCAGCCGGAACCCAGAAGCTTTACGATTATCTGAACGATAATCCGGAATGTATGAGCACTCCTGTAAGCTACACCAACGACGTACGTCAGATAGCTGCACTGGATAACTTTATTTCCATAAATAATATAGTGGATATCGACCTGTTCGGACAGGCTAACGCAGAATCCGCAGGTATAAGAAATATAAGCGGTGCCGGCGGTCAGCTTGATTTCGTCCTTGGAGCATACCTGTCAAGGGGTGGAAAGAGTTTCATCTGCTGTTCATCAACCTTTACAGGCAAGGACGGCGTTATGCATTCACGTATCAGACCCACTCTTGCACCGGGCTCTATAGTAACCGATACAAGAGCCAATGTACATTACTTCGTCACTGAATACGGCATGGTAAACCTTAAGGGGCTTCCTACATGGCAGAAGTGCGAGGCGCTGATTTCGGTGGCTCATCCTGACTTCAGGGATGAACTTATAAAAGAGGCCGAAAAGATGAATATATGGAGACAAAGCAACAAAAAATAATATCGACATTTATACCTGCGTCATCTTGATTTTTAAATAGTCAGGAATTATAATTACCACATAGAATATTACAGATTATGAAAGGAGTAAAACGTATGAAAAAATTCGGAAAATTTATAGCTACACTGGCGGGAATAGGAGCTGCATGTGCCGGAGCGTATTACCTTATTAAAAAGGTTCTTCTTAAAGATTCATATGAGGACCTTGAGCTTGATGATGATTTGGATGACGAACTTTTTGAAGACATTCCTGATGGCGACAATGATGAAATTGAGATATCTGTTAATATGGAGGAAGTCAAACCGGATACTGAAGAATCCGGTGAGGAGACCGAAGAATAAAACATTAAAGGACCGTAGGATGAAGCATCTTACGGTCCTTTTAATATCACGTTATCGTATCAGCCTATCTTGATAATCTGTGTATAAGCCTGTCAAGATTAGGGTCAATGGTCTTTTGCATAGCCATCGCCTCGGATATGGAGTAATCAGTGAAATGGCCATGTCTGTATGCAACGACCCTGCTTGTCTGTCCCTGATCAAGAAGCTCAACAGCTCTTGAAGCAAGTGCAGAGGCATACACTCTGTCACGGCATGTAGGGCTTCCACCACGCTGTATATGTCCGATTACGGTAGCCCTTGTCTCTATGCCGGTATCCTCCTGAATACGCTTTGCAATATCAAACGAATCTCCTATGCCCTCGGCATTAACGATTATATGATGTGTCTTTCCTATCTTATGCTTACTCTTAACCTTTTCCACAAGGCGTTCCATCTCATTATCATCATATGTCTCCGGAAGAAGCACATATTCAGAGCCATTGGCTATCGCGCACCATAAAGCTATATGACCTGCTGTACGACCCATAACCTCTATAACGCTGCATCTTTCATGAGAGCCTGAAGTATCTCTAAGCTTATCGGCCGCTTCCATTGCCGTATTGACCGCCGTATCAAATCCTATAGTATATTCGGTACACGCTATATCAAGGTCTATGGTACCAGGAACGGCGATAGTTCTGATGCCCTGCTCCGCAAGCTTTTCAGCTCCCTTAAACGAACCGTCTCCACCGATTACGACAACTCCGTCTATACAATGCTTCCTGCATATGTCAGCAGCCTTCTTCTGTCCTTCCTCAGTCTTAAACTCCGCACATCTTGAAGTGTATAATATGGTACCGCCCCTTGAGATGATGTCGGATACACTCATCGCATCCATATCTACGAAATCTTCCTCAAGAAGCCCCGTGAATCCTCTTCTGATTCCTTTAACATTATGTCCGAGGTAAACCGCCGTTCTGACCACGGCTCTTATGGCTGCATTCATTCCGGGTGCGTCTCCACCACTTGTAAGAACTCCTATCGTCTGCTTTTTATGGCTCATATACATAACCTCCTGTCTTTAAACTGCCCTGCTTTGAAATCTATCCTATCACCTTTTAGCGGGTTTTTCAATCTTCTTTTCAACCACCCTTACATTATCATGCCCAAACCTGTCATATAAAGAACCAAGAAGCGTTGCATCTGCGCACACACTCATACTCATTGGCAAATGCTTTATGGCCTTTTCTTCCTCCAGATATATACTCACGCTGTCCGTGCCGTCGCTTTCATCCAATATACGCCTTATGTCGCCCTCGGCATCATAATACTCAGATTTATTCTTAAATCTAAGCCACAGATGCTTTGGCATCATATCAAAAGGAAAGATTTTGGACGCTATAACCTTAGCCGCCTTATCCTCTTCCACAGTTGCCCTTCCCGACACATATACCTTTGCGTCAAGGTCAGTATATTTTTTGTATCTTTCAAAATCTCTCGGAAAAAGTATGACCTCAACACTTCCAAGCAGATCCTCAACTGTAATAAACGCCATAAGGCTTCCGTTCCTCGTAGTCTTAATGGTTTTATCAACCACCATTCCCCCGATAACCACGCCCTCCTCATCGGATACGGCAGGATTACCGTTCTCATCAGGTGCAAAATCAGCCGTAGTCCTTGTAATATTCTCCATAAGACTGCTTTCATATTCCTCCAGCGGATGACCGCTTACATAGATACCAAGCACCTCTTTTTCAAATGCAAGTATCTCTTCCTTATCGTATTCCTCTACGGCAGGATATTTTACCGCAAATGATTCCGCTTCCTCCTTCGTCGCAATCTCAAACAGGCTCATCTGCCCTACCGTATTATTCTTTTTTTCGTTAGCGGCATTCTCCATTATCAGGGTATAGACATGCATCTTCTGCCTGCGGTTGCCCGGCATATCGTCAAGCGCTCCCGACTTTATGAAGTTCTCAACGGTTCGTTTGTTTACCTCTTTGCTGCTAAGCCTCTTTATAAAATCAGACAGATCCTTATATTTGCCATTCTCCCTCTCTTTTATTACTGCGTCGATAACCGGTCTTCCTACGCTTTTTATGGCGTTAAGCCCGTATCTTATACCGCTCTCCTCAGTAGAAAAATCTCCGAAGCCCTCATTAATACTCGGAGGAATTATCGATATTCCAAGCTTTTTAAGATGCATCGTATATTCGGCAACCTTATCGGTTCTGTCCATAACCGAAGTCATAAGCGCCGCCATGAATTCTATAGGAAAATAATGCTTAAGATATGCCGTTCTGTATGATACTACCGCGTATGCCGCCGCATGTGATTTGTTAAATGCATAACTGGCAAAATCCGTCATTTCATCGAATATATGGTTTGCAACCTTCTCGTCTATGCCGTTTGCCACGCATCCCTTTATCCCCATCTTTTCATTTCCGTACACGAAGTTCTGACGTTCCTCTTCCATCACAGAAGCCTTTTTCTTCGACATGGCTCTTCGTACAAGGTCGCTTCGTCCGTAACTGTAACCGGCAAGGTCCCTGACTATCTGCATAACCTGCTCCTGATACACGATACATCCGTATGTAGGCTCCAGTATGGGTTTTAGTTCCTCGCATTCATATGTAATCTCTTCTTTATTATTCTTACCTTTAATATATTGCGGTATGAAATCCATAGGCCCCGGTCTGTAAAGGGATATGCCTGCAATGATATCCTCAATATTCTGCGGCTTAAGCTCCTTCATAAAGCTCTTCATTCCGGCGCTTTCAAGCTGGAATATACCTTCGCATTGTCCTGAACCTATAAGCTCATATACCTCCTTATCGTCATAGTCTATGTCTGATTCCTCAAACTTCCCCGAAACCTTTGACATTATATGTCCTGCGGCGCCCTCTGTAAGATGTTTAAATCCACGCTTGTAACCATAATTGACAAGATCTATGGCTGATTGTATCACCGTAAGGGTCCTTAGTCCCAGAAAATCCATCTTGAGCAGACCAAGCTCCTCCAACGTCACCATAGTGTACTGTGTAGTTATGACATTATCTGCCGTCTTAAGAAGCGGAACATAATTAATTGCGGGAGCATTACTGATAACGACTCCCGCCGCATGCATAGAAGTATGTCTCGGAAGCCCTTCAAGCCTCTTTGACATATCGATAAGATTTTTACACTGCTCATCCGAATTATAAGCGGCAAGAAGTTCCGGATTCTTCTTTAACGCAGAATCGATGGTAACTCCAAGTTCATTTGGAATCATTTTGGCAATAGAATCCACATAGGAATACGCCAGATCAAGCGCGCGGCCTACATCCCTTATGGCGTTTCTTGCCTTCATCGTACCGAAGGTCACTATCTGAACTACACGGTCCTCACCGTATTTGCCTACCACATAATCTATTACTTCCTGACGTCTTTCAAAGCAGAAATCCACGTCGATATCAGGCATTGTAATACGTTCCGGATTAAGAAATCTTTCGAAAAGCAGATTATATTTTATCGGATCTATATCAGTAATCTTAAGGGAGTATGCCACGATACTTCCCGCACCCGAACCGCGCCCAGGTCCTACCGGAATATTATTATCCTTTGCATATTTTATAAAATCCCACACGATAAGAAAATAATCCACAAATCCCATATCATTTATAATCTTAAGCTCATAATCAAGTCTGTCATCATACATATGGGCGTCGCTGCCATAACGCTCCTTAAGTCCATTTTTGCATAGATTATAAAGGTACTCAGACGCCGTCATGCCGGTGGGAACGTCATATTTGGGAAGCTTATACTGTCCGAATTCTATAGTCACATTACATCGTCCGGCGATTCTGCCCGTGTTATCAATCGCTTCTTTGGCATATGGAAACAGAGCGCACATCTCTTCTTCTGACTTGAGGTAATACTGTCCTCCCTCATAACGCATTCTGTCCTCATCCTGCACCTTCTTCTGTGTCTGGATACACAAAAGCACATCATGCGCCGCCGCATCCTCCGCTCTGATATAATGAACGTCATTGGTTACGACAAGCGGTATACCCGTGTCTTCATGGAGCTTTAAAAGCCCCTGATTCACATTGGCCTGTTCGCTAAGGCCATGATCCTGAAGCTCAAGATAGAAATTATCCTCTCCAAATATCTCGAAAAGACGCAAGGCTTCACTCTTAGCCTCCTCATAGAATCCCATTCTTAGATTTGACGCCACCGCACCGGCAAGGCATGCACTAAGTGCAATGAGACCCTCATGATACTCTTTAAGCACCTCATAATCAATACGCGGTTTATAATAAAACCCTTCCAGAAAACCTGTGGATACCATCTTCATAAGGTTCTCATATCCGGTATTATCCTTGGCAAGAAGCACAAGATGGTGATATCTCTCGTCTCTCCTGCCCTGCTCCCTGTCAAATCTGGAACCCGGAGCAACATATACCTCACATCCAATGACAGGCTTAATTCCTGCTTTTTTTGCAGCCTTATAGAAATCAATCACCCCGTACATAACCCCGTGATCGGTGATTGCAATACTGTCCATTCCAAGCTCTTTGGCTCTCTTTACAAGTTCATTTATCTTACTTGAACCATCAAGCAGACTGTATTCCGTATGCACATGCAAATGTCTAAACGCCATCCTTTTGTACCTCCCGTATACATTATAGCAAAAAGAAATAAAGCTGTCTAAACCAAGTTGGTCAAACAGCTTCAGCAAATTCATATACATATATTGCTTTTACATCTACGCACTGAGATATCCTTCTATATCCTCAATAGCCGCATTCTCATCCGCGCCATCTGCATATACGGTCACCGTATGTCCCTGAAAAAGAGGTAACGACATAACTCCTATTATGCTCTTGGCATTTACTTTTCTGCCACTGCTCTCGATGTCGATATGACACTCATACTTGATAGCAGTCTGGACCAACTTGGCAACAGGTCTCTCTTTACTGTCCTTTGCCAAATTAACGGTAATGTTTTTCGATATCATTGTTTTCCTCCTTATGTTTCCTCAGATCCGATGCAATCTCACCAAGTCTTCTTAACCTGTGATTAACCCCGGATTTACCAAGAACGGGGTGCAAAAGATCGCCAAGCTCTTTTAGAGATACATCCGGATTCTCGAGTCTTACCCGGGCTATCTCCTGAAGGTGCTCAGGAAGATTGCCAAAGCCCAGATTATCCCTTATATACAGAATATCCTGCCTCTGCCTTCGCGCCGCTTCGGTAGTCTTGCTGATATTGGCCGCTTCGCAATTAACTTTTCGATTAACGGAATTACGCATTTCTTTGTATATTCTTATATTCTCAAGTTTCATAAGCGCCACATGTGCTTCCATTATATTCAGCACATCGCATATCTGTGAACCCTCTTTAAGGTATACTATATAACTCCTCTTACGTATAGTATGCCTTATATCGATATTAAATGCATGGAGAATATCACCAATTCTGTCAGCCTTAACCTCATCAGTACATGCTATCTCGAAATGATACGATTTTTCAGGGTCGGTAATAGACCCCGCAGCCATGAACGCTCCCCGGACGAATGCCCTTTTGCAGCATGTATTCTGTGTAATAATGCTGCTCACAACATCATTATCCGTCACTTCCTCATCATCATCCATAAACTTTGCTGCCTTAAGGATGTTCACAACATCCGCATCACTACGGACAACAACCTGATAATATGTAGAGTTATGACTTCTTCTTACAAGAACCTCAGCACGAATCTTAAACGTTTTCTCTATTAAGATAAAATACTTTGACGCTACTGTCAAGTTTTCCGTGCTTACTTTAATATAACCTCCGTGCAGTCTGCTGTATTTGTATCTGCCACACAACCATATGATTGCGGCAGTCTCGGCGATACGACAGTGTCTTGCCGGACTTATCTGCTTTAGAAGCTCTTCTTTTACCTGCATTGAAAACGACATACTATAATACCCGTCCTTCACCGATTATCTTAACCTCCGGTTCAAGCCTTATGCCCGTCTTTTCATAAACCGTATCAATAACATGCCTCATAACATTAAGAATGTCATCAGCACTTGCATCCGCCTTATTTATTACAAAGCCGGCATGCTTTTCGGATACCTCGGCGCCGTTACATCCGTATCCTTTAAGTCCGCACTGCTCAATTAAAGAACCTGCAAAATTTCCCTTCGGTCTCTTAAATGTGCTTCCCGCACTTGCATATTCAAGCGGCTGCTTCTGCCTTCTGCGCTCATTATAATCGTTCATCAGAGCCATTATCTTCTCAGGCTCCTTCCCTGTAAGTCGGAAGCCTGCGCTTATCACGATATATCCTTTTTGGGCGATTATGCTCGTTCTGTACCCAAGCTTTAACTCATCCGCAGAAAGTCTTATAATATCTCCATTTGTATCAAATACATCCGCATATTCAATAACGTCCTTTATCTCTCCGCCATATGCTCCTGCATTCATAACCACCGCGCCGCCTACGCTTCCGGGTATCCCGGCTGCGAACTCAAGACCCGAAAGGCCGGCCCTTGCCGCCTGTGACGATACCGCAGGAAGCTTTGCTCCCGCATACGCGGTAAGAATATCTCCTTCGATACGCACATCCGATAAATGGCTGTCAATGTGGATGACAACTCCCTTGTAGCCCTTTTCGGTAAATAACACATTACTTCCGCCGCCCAGAACAAAATACGGCATTTTCTCTTCCTTACACAGACGGATTATATCCGCAATCCTGTTATAATCCTCAGGCACCACATAATAATCTGCTACACCTCCCGCTCTAAACGTAGTATGAACACTCATATCCTCATCGGCCGTCGCCTTACCATATTCCGAAAGCTTACAAAGTATATCGCTCATATATCATTCTCCCATCTGATCATTATCCATGGCAAGACGCACACAGCCGTATATTCCCGCATCATTAGAAAGCACAGCCTGTATGAACTTTCTGTTCCTGAGCGGACCCATCGAATACATATTATAATATCTGCTGAGCATATCAATGAGCATATCCCCGGCCTTTGATACGCCGCCCCCTATTATGAATGCCTGCGGATCAATTACCGCTGCAACATTAGAAAGCGCCATGCCCAGATATCTCATTGCAGTATCTATAGCAGAATAAGCCTTCTCATCCCCATTTGCCGCAAGCTCAAATACATCCTTTGCGCCGGAACATTTTTCCTGATGTGTACTCTCATTATACAGACGGACTATACCCGTTGCCGACGCATACTGCTCAAGGCATCCCGTGCCTCCGCAACCGCATGTACAGGTTTCATAAGGCCCAACTTTCATATGTCCAAATTCTCCTGCCGCGCCAAAACTGCCCTCATATATCCTTCCGTTCATAATGATTCCACCGCCCACGCCGGTTCCTAACGTTACCATTACAAGGTTTGAAAAATCCTTTCCTCCGCCCTTCCACTTCTCGCCTAACGCCGCTACATTTGCATCATTGGCCACAGCTATGGCGTATACGCCCGTAAGCTCTCTCATAATATTCCTGACATTGATTGCGCCCCAGCCGAGATTGGCGCATCCGTTAACCGTACCATCCTTTAACACCGGACCCGGAACTCCGATTCCGATACCACTTATATTATTATATGCGACGTCGCTAAGTATACATGCCTCTTTTATGGAAGTTACTATATCACTGAAGATATGGGCGCCATTATCGCTTCTGTCCGTATCCGTCTCCCATTTTCTAATCCAATCGCCGTTACCGGCATCAAACAGACCAAGCTTGACTGTTGTACCGCCTATATCGGCTCCGACATAATATCTGCCATCACTCATATCTAATCTTCCCTGCCGGTATTCATCATATTATCCATTACCCTGTTATACATCTCCCTGGCGGCATTATATCCCATCTTCTTCTGCCTGTAATTAACTGCCGCTGACTCGCATATTATGGCAACATTACGTCCCGGTCTAATAGGTATCGAATGGCATACGACCTTATTGCCCAGTATCTCCGTATACTGCTCCTCAAGACCCATGCGGTCATAGTCAGCATTCTTATTCCATTCCTCAAGCTTTATGACAAGGTCTATGGACTGCGTATCCTTAACGCCCTCAACTCCAAATAATGCCTTGGCGTCAATTATTCCGATTCCGCGAAGCTCGATAAAATGTCTTGTGATGTCAGGCGCCGTTCCTATGAGCGTCTCATCGCTTTCTTTGATTATCTCAACAACATCGTCGGATACCAGACGGTGTCCCCTGTGTATAAGCTCCAGCGCCACCTCGCTCTTTCCTATTCCGCTTTCGCCCATTATCAGCACGCCCTCACCATATACATCCACCAGAACACCGTGAATGGAAATCCTTGGCGCAAGCTCTATACGAAGCCACCTTATAACCTCTGCCATGAATGCCGATGTGGTCTCCTCAGTCCTCAGTACCGGAACTCCCATCTCGTTGCCAAGCTCAATTATACTGTCGGATATGCACATACCCCTGCAGTATATAATGCACGGAACCTTATGCTCCATAAGATTACGTATCATGGCTGTTCCGTGGTCATCCGTCATCTGCTCCATATAGGTATGTTCCACATGTCCGATGATCTGTATTCTGTGATTGTCAAAATGCTCAAAAAATCCTGCAAGCTGAAGCGCCGGCCTGTTAAGATCGTACTGGAGTATCCGTATCTTGTCACAGTTGATACCCGCTGTAAGATTCTCCAGCTTCATTTTGGAAATCAATTTACTAAGCTTTACCGAATTCATCTCCCTATCCTCCGTACATATTATTATCTGTTTTTTATCATAGCATAAGCAAACAGCCTTGACAAATACTTTAACAGATACTACAGTAACATCATACTTATCACAAACAAATGGAGGTAGTAACAATGAGCAGTGAATGCAATCATGACTGTTCCTCGTGCGGCGCGGATTGTTCCGACAGGACTGCCAATCAGTCTCTTCTTGCCAGACCACATCCGATGAGCAGCATTAAAAAAATAATAGGCGTTGTCAGCGGAAAGGGCGGCGTCGGCAAATCCCTTGTAACAGAGCTTCTTGCCGTCGGAATGAACAGACGGGGCTTAAAAACCGGAATCCTTGACGCCGATATAACCGGTCCTTCCATTCCAAAGGCATTTGGAATCGATAGAAAAGCACAGGGTGATGATAACGGAATTCTTCCCGCAACAACAGCATCAGGTATTGACATAATGTCTGTCAATCTCCTGCTTGACAACTCATCCGACCCCGTCATATGGCGCGGTCCTATAATCGCAGGAGCTGTTAAACAGTTCTACACAGATGTTGTGTGGGATAATATAGATACTATGTTCGTCGACATGCCTCCCGGAACCGGCGACGTACCTCTTACGGTATTCCAGTCACTTCCGATTGACGGCATCATCATCGTAACATCACCACAGGAGCTCGTTTCAATGATCGTTGAAAAAGCTGTTAAGATGGCGCGTATGATGAACATTCCGATTATAGGTATAGTCGAAAATATGAGCTACGCACTCTGCCCTGACTGCGGCCGTAAGATTCACGTGTTTGGCGAAAGTCATATCAGTGATATAGCGCTTTCTCACGGCCTTTCAGTTCTCGGTCACATCCCGATTGACCCTGACATAACAAAGCTTGTAGATGACGGACACATTGAAGAATTTGATAAGGACTGGCTTGCACCGGCACTGGATGCAATTAATGCCATAGGGTGAATATCATGAACACGGGAATATGCTATCTGTATGGTGCGGGAACCTATTATTCTGACGATATAGAACTTCCGCAGGATAACGATATGGTAATCGCCGCAGACGGAGGTTATGATTTTCTCAGAAAACACGGTGTGACCCCGGATATTCTGCTCGGCGACTTTGACTCTGTCTCTTCACGGGAGCTTATAGAGCGTGCCGGTGACAGTGGCATTCCCGTGCTTTCTTTTCCAAAAGAAAAGGACTATACTGACATGTATCTTGCCGCAGAAGAGGGCATGAAGCATGGCTATCAGACACTTCATATATACGGTGGATGCGGGGGACGTATAGACCATACCCTCTCCAATATACAGCTTCTTTCCCATATAACAGAAAAGGGCTGTACCGGCGGGCTCCATGCAGCAGATTCAGTCCTCACCATGATCAAAGACAGTTCGCTTACGATTGCCAAAGGCAGCATATCCCCGCATTACATATCCGTGCTGTCACACAGCGACACATCCCGCGGCGTAACCATATCTGGTCTTAAATACGAGGTCGAAGACATAACCCTTACCAACAGCATGGTACTCGGAACCAGCAACGAATGCATCGGTAAGGATTTTACCATAAGCGTACAGAACGGCACCCTTATCATAATTATCGGATACTGATCATATACTGCCGCTTCTTATCCTCTGTTTCCATTCGTTAAGCTTCCTGTCGGCATATATAAGCGCTCCGTCACCCGGTGAATATCTTCTTTGCTTCTCAAGCTCCTTATAAGCCGGCGAACTCTGCGCCTGAGTATATGCTTCTGACAATTCATTCTTAAGATTCTTTATATATATATCGGACAACTCATATGCCCTGGCTTCCTTGTCAAATTCACCATGGTCGTTATTGATAAGAAGTAATAACATATAATGTCTCAGCGACTGAGGATTCTCATTGCGGCTGTATGCCGTCTTAAATCCCAGACCGGCCTCCCTGTATTCTCCCAGATAAAAACAGGCTATGGAACGATTATGGAGTATGTCGCCATACTCCTCAGCAGGAATCTTTGCAATATCGGCATTCTTAAGGATACAGTCGTATTCCTTCTTTGCCTGAAGGTATTTGCCGTATTTGAGACAGATATCTGCCTTCTTCTTCATGCGTCCATAACGGGGAAGATTCTCCGTCTCATTCATTATCATTATAAGAGCCTTTATCTCCGACTCAGAATAATAATCGCATCCACACATTATCGTTACCACGATATCCTTAAGGGAGGCGCGTCCGCCAATCATGGACTCAATCTTATCCGCAACTACAGACAGCCTGGCCTCATGCCTTATCCAGTCAGTCATCTTTTTATCAAATATATCTATGGATATTTCGTAGATATTATTGTAAATGTAGTAACATAGTTCTTCTATTGAATATACTCTGACTTCTGACACCGGAAATACGTACGGTTTTACTGCATATCTTCCCGTACACAATATAAATCTTCCCAACCTGCTGCCTCCTTCCTATCTGATATCCGATATATCTATAATCCTTTCATTAATCCTGCCGGATGACGGATTAATATCGCCAAATCCCTCATCCTTTATCGTAATTATGCATTTGTGTACATTCTGAAATCTTACTCGCACGCTTATCCTTGATGTTCTGTTATAGTCGTGTATCCCGATGATATCAAGGGATATAAGATGTTTAGACGACTCCCTTGTCATAATATTCGTAACATTTATCTGAATCTCATTTTCACCGTCGGGAATGATATATATGATATTATCAACCTCATACCATACCGAGCCCGCCTTGGCCAGAATGATTTCCTGTGACCTTGCGTTAACGTATACGTCTGCCGACACATGCGCCGCAATCATATCCTCATCAATGAATACAACATCCGGCATATTGCCAAGCCCCTCGCTTTTTCTTGCGGCATAGCACGCGCCGGTAACATACAGATTGCGTCCGGCAAATACCCTTCTGCCATTACACAGCTTCTTCATCGATGCGTCAGCCCAGCCGCCAAGAAAGCCGTCGCCAATCATATACAGTGACGACAGTATCTGCCTGTGTATCGCATTCTGTACAATATTCTCAAATATATAGCAGAGATTATTCGCATTCTTTTTATCATTGAGCATCGACATATTCATGCTGTCCGAATAGTCCCTCTCGGTTATTCCGACAATGTACGGTTTTCTCTGCCTGTCAACCGTTATCTGATAATATTTGAGCCCGCGGTATCCAAAATCAAACATTCCGACGTCATTGACCCAAAGCTCACTGTTATGACTAAGCACATAGTGCAGATAACACTGTTTATAGCTTAATATGATAACCCGCGCCCTTCCAATTCCGATAGCTTCCAGTGCGATATATATATACTCCGCAAGCCTCTCTGAAAGTCTTTCAACCGCCACGACAATTTTTTTAATGGAACGGTTCGGCTCATACTCCTTTAATCTGAATAATGTCTTTTTAAAAAATGTTACCAGCAAAAGCTCCGGCATTATCTCCTTTTCATCCACATACACCGGGGCGCCATTCTCAAGCGCAGGCAAAAAATCCTTTATAAGACTGCATCTGCCTATCTCGTGAAATGCAATTGCATCCCTTCCGCAGAGCCACTCTCCGGTATCCTTAAGTCCGAGCACGGTAGGAATGAACATCTCCTCCTCACTACGCCCTATGCATACGGGCATACATTTATTATCATCAAAATAGCTTATCTGCGAATATTCATTTCCCAGATCAAAACCTGCGATAACCGTACGCTCCTCCACTTAAGAACACCTCCCGTCATAATATCGTAAACAGATTTCCCGCAGCCTCATCAAGCCTTACATAACACTCCATCCTGTCATACAGACCATCCACATCATTTTCCCTTCTCAGAGTAATCATATCGTTAAGCATTCCAAACCGTGTTACATAAGCTTCATTACATTCTGTATATGTTATGACGCCCTTCTTTAATACTACTTTGGGATTTGTTTTTCCCTGATAGAACTCATAATCGATGCTTTCATCGGCAAATACGGCAATTTCCTTAACATATACGCCATAATATACTTCCTCTGCCTTTGCCTCATACTTAACGTCATCTACAACATAGGATACCATTACATCCATCTTCGGTCTTCCGATATACTGCATGAATCCACGGTCCGATATAGCAGCAGGAATATCCACCCTGCCCTCAAATTTTTTGTAAAAATCTAATATAATACCCCTGCCCGTCATCTCCGAAAGCTTCGTATCGCAATACTCTCTCTGTCTGTCAGTAAGCTCTTCAATCTCCGACATCTTCTTTAATGCCGCAAGCTCACAGCACAGGCTCTGCTCCTTAATCATATGATCCCGTATGAAAAACCAGAGAAAATCATCTATCTCGTAATCATCCGTTATATAGGCATATGCTCTGTAACATGCATATGCTCTTGCAACCTGCCTTAACCACTCGGACTCAACATATGATTTAAATACATCCTTTAATTCCTCGTGCCTGCCCTCAGTAAATACGGCCTGTACCAGTATCCTTTCAGTAAGCTCCTTTGTTTCCATATCAAATCCGCGCACAGTCTCATACAGCCTGAGCATATTATCGAGCGGTCCCGTGTAATGCCAGACCAGATACTTCAGGATATTATCCGAATAACTGCCCTCGTCAAATATTCTGTATGCAGCCTTCAATAGAACATCATTTTCCGTCAGGATTCCGGCATCCTCTATCATATCATTACAGAATCTGTTAAGCCTCTCTATGCCGACATTATCCAGTCCGTATATACTCATGGCCTCCATTGCCTTATCGTACATGCCTCTTATTATATACATATCTATCCTGTCGGATAAGGCTGACTCCGATAGTATCTCATCAAGATACTCTGCCTCAGCATGCTCATAATAATAGTTAATAAGAGCCGTCACATTGAGCCTGTCATAATAGTCCCTGAGCTTAAGTGATTTTCTGGCATGTCTGCGTATGGTAATAATATCCTTATCAATGTGATAATCCTTAATGGAGCCTATGTACATATACGCAAGAAGATTCGTATCCTCCCTGTTGTATTCAAAGCATTTTTCAGCGTAACCATTAAACCTTAGCATCCTGTTAAGGATATAGTAATTGTTGTCAAGATACCTGTTACCGTGCTTATCTGTCAGGAAAATCATCTGATCATCTGAATATATGTTGATCATTGCCCTTCCGTCCGTAAGCTTCGTAATTCTTTCTCCCGACAGCTTCTCACCGACAACACAGACCTCTCTCATGCCCGCATTGGTGCACACGAGCTCATTCAGGAAAAGAACCTTAGGAAGATTCTCTGCAAGCTCAGGATCTATCTCGTCCTTTCTTATGCAGTCCGTATATATGACAACATGATTTCTGTCCATAATGCCCTTCGCTATCTCTTTTTTTGCAAACTCCCTTATAATAGGATGATACACATCATACACGGCGGGATTGCTCTCCTTACTGCGTATCACAGATGCATATAATATCGCCTTTTCCCTGTCAGAAAGCCTGTTATCATACATAAAATATGTTACCACCTGATGTGGTAGGGCACGTTCATCATCCACGGGAAGCGAGCGCATAAAGAACTCATATATCTGGGTTATGCGAAGCTTCTTCTCTATACCAAGCTCATACCAGTAAAGCGCCCTCTCGGACACCTCAGAGCTTCTTATAAGCATGCTGCATATAACATACAGCGTATCTTCTATACCAAATTCATCATAAAGCCTCTCAAGACTCTTAAGGACGGCCGGTCCCGGATTTCTGATCTTACCCGCATGATATGTATAGGTAAGAGCCATCTCCATATCAAATAATCCGTTCTTAATACCCCATGCCAGCGGCCTTATCATAAAGCTTTCCCACTCATGCATGTGATCCGGATTCTTCTTAAGGGCATTACAGTATTCAAAATAAATCAGTGGACATGTCACGCCGTTTCGAAGAAGCGCATCCATCTCCATAATCGCATATTTTTCATTCTTATAACGGTCGTATGAGATAAGCAGAAAATACAGTATGGCAGGATCATTATATCCCCTTTCATATACTGACATAATCCTTTTCGCCATTTCCTTTGCCCTGGCGGTATTGCCGGAATATGAATAAGCCAGAAAATCTATATACCATGCGACGGCGCACAGGAAAACATCACGTACTGATGCGTCAGGCTCCGGCTCCGTATACGGCTCAAGCTCATCTATTACATTAATGCAGTTGCTTACACCGGAATCATTAACGATGCTTCTTATGGCGCACAAAAGCGCCTCCTCCCTCTGCATGTCACTCTTTCTTGCGGCAACTATTATATCATCCACGCACTGAATAAACGTTTCCTTATCGGTTTTCTGCATAATATAATCCATATATGAGCGCAGAAAGAGAGCCCCTATGTGTTCCGGCTTCGCCATGCCCATAACCTCTTTCGTATGCACCTCACATACGATGGTTATCTCAACATGGGCATTAATCGTATCGAGATAAATATGTCCGGTATTTGACCCGTTATGTAACGCCGAGGCATCTATACGAAATTCCAGCCTTTCTGAGTTCCCCTCAAATCTTTCCGTATTCATATGCCTGAATCCCGGGATAATGTATTCCCTGTCGGAGGATATGACTATATCCTGATATCCCCATGTACTGCGGCTTATAAGTATGCTGTCCGCCACATCATGGATGCAGTCGTTAAAATTTATATAATTACGGTCCACGCTTATAAGGACCCTGTTCTTCTTCTTGGTATTGATAAGAAATTCTTCCATGGCCTGCGCAGGCTGGGGACCTTTTATCAGGGTTTCATACAGAACCTGATATCTTATATCCCTGTATAAAAACACCGGCACAAACCTTTCCGAGCAAAATATATCTATAGCTTCTCCCGGATGTTTCTTTGCGTATTCGGCAAATTCATTAAGATTACTTAACCGCACTCCGTCAGTCTCCACAGTCGGAACTACCACCTCTGCGTTTACGGGTATAACGACCTCACCGCAACCCGATATAATACATATATCCCCCGATATTTTCTCTCCCGCAGTAAGGGAGCCCGGCGAAAATGTATAGCTGATACAGTTTTCAACTCCGGCAAACTGATCCTTCTCGAATCCGATATAACTGCATTCAGAATAAAGGATACCCTTCACAGATATCCCCGCGTCATTACCGATAAGAAAGCTTCCGTGATAATCCTTTCCTTCCTCGGTCTTTATATTAATGGAGTCATGCGACAGATGTATCTTTGCTTTGGCAGTACCAAAATTGCCCCTTGCAAACTGTAATAATTTATCCTTCATTAACACGCAGTCCTTAAAAAATAGTATTGTACATAATTACTATCATTCTACACTAATCGGGCGTTATTGACAATAAGCAGTTCATATATGGTTATATAAACCAACGGAGGGCACACAAAAAGCCCGCATACCAAACCTTTGTATGTTGTCTGGTATACGGGCTAATATGTTATCAGAGTTGGTTATTTTTTAATGCTGATTACATGTCATATTACATGTCAGATATGCGTCAGAAATTGCAAGACCCGGGTCTGATACTACAACAACGTCACCTAATCCAATATTGTCACTAGCATTATTGTGACAGCTATACCTAATTGAGATAGATGCTGTACCATCACCTGCTATACATGTACCATTACTACTTGAATAAGTAACAGGCTGATTAAAGGTTATGACAAGCACCTGTTCCGTGCTGTGATGATTGTCAGTTGCCGCATGTGTAGCATTACACTGTATACGATAGTCACCACGACCCTCCTGAGGTATCTGAGTAATATAGCAACTAACTGTATAGCAATCAGATCCGCTTGCCATGTAGATACTCTCTGCAATCTCCTCTGTTCCGATTATCATCGGCTTTACATATGTTTTCATCATATGCCTCCCTCCACTCTTACTGTCTAAATTCATTATATACGACTATATTAAATCGTCAACCGTTTTGCCTGTTTCTAACAAAATTGATACATTTTGCTACATTATCTGTAGATGATATCTTCTCTCCTAGGTCCGTTTGATACCATCGATATCCTGACTCCAAGTTCCTTTTCAATGAACTCGATATAATTGCGGCAGTTCTCCGGAAGCTCATTATACTTTCTGATTCCTCGAATCTCCGTCATCCAGCCCGGAAGAACCTCATATACCGGTGTCGCCTTGGCAAGTCCGGACGTGGCAGGGAAATCCCTCACTACCTCTCCGTCAATTTCATATCCCACACATATCGGAATCTCTTCAAGATATCCGAGTACGTCAAGAACCGTAAGAGCCACCTCGGTTGCGCCCTGAATACGGCATCCGTAGCGGCTTGCAACCGCGTCAAACCATCCCATTCTTCTTGGGCGTCCCGTTGTAGCGCCGTATTCGCCTCCGTCGCCTCCGCGTCTTCTAAGCTCCTCCGCTTCCGCGCCAAATATCTCACTTACGAACTCACCGGCTCCAACTGCGCTTGAATATGCCTTAACCACGGTAACGATTCTCTTTATCTCATACGGCGGAACTCCTGCTCCAACCGCTCCGTAGGCTGCGAGCGTATGTGATGATGTTACCATAGGATATATTCCATGGTCAGGGTCCTTAAGCGAGCCCAGCTGACCTTCAAGAAGGATTCTCTTATTATTTGCCAGCGCATCATGCAGGTATGCGGACACATCACTTGCATATGGAGCTATCATATCCCTGTACTCATAGAGCGTATTAAGAAGCTCATCCTCATCAAGCACAGGCTTGTGATACAGATTGGCAAGCATAACATTCTTAATCTCACATACACGCTTTATCTTCTCCTTAAGTCTGTCCTCATCAAGGAAAAGCTCGGATACCTGAAATCCTATCTTGGCGTATTTATCAGAATAGAACGGAGCGATACCCGACTTGGTTGAACCAAACGAAGCTCCCGCAAGTCTTTCCTCTTCATACGTATCAAACAGAATGTGATATGGCATAACTATCTGCGCCCTGTCCGAAACAAGTATTTTTGGCATCGGCACCCCTCTGTCGACGATGCTCTGTATCTCCTTAAACAGATCAGGAATATTAAGAGCAACCCCATTACCTATTATACTCGTTGTATGATCGTAAAATACTCCTGAAGGAAGTATATGCAGCGCAAATTTGCCGTAATCATTTACTATTGTATGTCCCGCATTGCTTCCGCCCTGAAAGCGGACAATAATGTCTGATTCCTTTCCGAGCATGTCGGTAATTTTACCCTTACCTTCATCTCCCCAGTTTGCTCCTACTACTGCTGTTACCATAATCAATCTCCTCCTTAGGCTTATACATTAATCTCTGCTTCCATTCCCAGCAGAGCCTTATGTTCAGAAAGAACCGGTTTAATATATTCATCTATGAACTCCGTAACCTGCGACGGTGCGCGTCCGACGTAAAGAGACGGATCCATAAGCTTCTCAAGCTCCTCTTTTCCAACCGGGAATCTTGAATCCTCTGCGATAAGCTCCAGCAGATTATTGTCAAGTCCTTTTTCCTTAACATTGGCTCCCGCAAGCATCGAGAGTTCTCTTATGGCCTCGTGAAGCTCCTGTCTGTCTCCTCCGGCCTTTACCGCGTCCATCATTATGTTCTCGGTTGCCATGAACGGAAGCTCCGCCATAAGATGTTTATTGATAACCTTATCATATACGACAAGTCCGTTTGTTACATTCATGCAGAGGTCAAGCACACCATCCGTGGCAAGGAAGCCCTCCGCGATACTTATCCTTTTATTTGCCGAATCGTCAAGAGTTCTTTCAAACCACTGTGTAGCGGATGTTATCGCCGGATTGAGTGCATCCACGATAACATACCTTGAAAGAGATGCAATTCTTTCACTTCTCATAGGATTTCTCTTGTATGCCATCGCCGACGAGCCTATCTGATTCTTCTCAAACGGCTCCTCAACCTCCTTAAGATGCTGGAGAAGTCTTATATCATTGGACATCTTATGCGCACTTGCCGCAATTCCCGCAAGAACGTTACATACTCTCGTGTCCGTCTTTCTCGAATAGGTCTGTCCGGATACAGGATAACATCCGTTAAAGCCCATCTTTTCTGCGATAAGTCTGTCAAGCTCCTTAACCTTCTCTTCATCACCGGAGAACAGCTCCATAAAGCTTGCCTGAGTTCCGGTGGTTCCCTTCGAACCAAGAAGCCTTAATGAATCCTGAACATAGATAAGGTCGTTAAGGTCCATAAGGAATTCCTGCATCCAGAGCGTCGCCCTCTTACCGACCGTTGTCGGCTGTGCAGGCTGAAAATGCGTAAATGCAAGTGTCGGCAGGTCCTTATATTTCAGGGCAAATCCCGAAAGGGTATTGAGTACGTTTACAAGTTTGCTTTTGATGATGTCAAGCGCCTTATTCATTATGATGATATCCGTATTATCACCGACGTAACATGATGTTGCGCCAAGATGGATTATACCTTTTGCATGAGGACATAATAGTCCATACGCATATACATGCGACATAACGTCATGTCTTACGAGCTTCTCGCGGGCCTTTGCATCCTCATAATTGATATCGTCTGCATGCTCCTTAAGCTCATCTATCTGTTCCTTCGTTACCGCAGGCTTACCGTCCGAGCCCAGAAGTCCAAGCTCATTCTCTGCCTCTGCAAGCGCTATCCACAGCCGTCTCCAAGTCTTAAACTTCATGTCAGATGAAAATACTTCCTTCATCTCCTTACTTGCATAACGCTCAGAAAGCGGACTTGTATAAGTATCCGTACTCATATTAATTCTCCTTATCATCCTATATCACTTTTCGTATTCGCCCCGGATATCCTCATCCGGCGGCTGTACCGGGTAATTGCCGGAAAAACATGCATCACAGTATCCGCAATCCCCCTCTATAAGTTCCGATAAGCGTTCTCCGTCAAGATATCCTAACGAATCCGCACCTATCATTTCACATATCTGGCTTACTGTATTATTATGTGCTATCAGCTGGTCGCAGGACGGTACGTCGGTACCAAAATAGCACGGATTAAGAAACGGCGGCGAGCTTATCCTTACATGAACCTCAGTAGCTCCGGCATTCTTAAGCATCCTTACTATGCGTTCGCTTGTCGTTCCTCTTACTATCGAGTCGTCAACCATCACGACGCGCTTACCCTTAACTACCTCATTGAGCACGTTAAGCTTAATCTTAACACTTGTTTCCCTTGCAGACTGCTTGGGTTTGATGAATGTCCTTCCCACATAGCTGTTCTTGACAAATGCCATTCCGTAAGGTATTCCTGCCTCCATGGCAAATCCGATAGCCGCCACATTACCCGAGTCCGGAACGCCCACAACTATATCCGCATCTGCGGGATGCATCTGTGCGAGTATCTTACCCGCCATAATCCTTGAATTATACACGCTGACCCCATCAAAATAGCTGTCAGGTCTCGCGAAATATATATATTCGAATATACATTTTCTCGGATGTCCGTTGCACATGGAACGATCTGATTTGATTCCGTCCTCACTGAGCGTAACTACCTCGCCCGGCTCGACATCCCTTACAAATTCTGCTCCGACGGCGTCTAACGCACAGGTCTCTGACGCAAGTATATATGAATTATCCCTTTTACCGATACATAGAGGTCTGAAACCGAACGGATCCCTTGCTCCGATAAGCTTTCTCGGGCTGCTTATAACGAGTGAATAAGCGCCTTTCACCTGCTTCATGGCTGCAACCACTGCATCCTCGGCGCTACCCGTGTAAATACGCTCCCTTGCTATAATATAGGCGATTACCTCGGTATCTATGGTCGTCTGGAATATAGCTCCCGTTCTTGCAAGCTCCTTTCTGAGCTCATTTGCATTCACAAGATTACCATTATGCGCAAGCATTAATGTTCCCTTGATATAATTAAGCACCAGGGGCTGCACATTATAACTGCTGCTTGCTCCTGCCGTCGAGTATCTGACATGTCCGACTCCTATATTACCCTTAAGCCTTTCAAGGTTCTCCTCATCAAATACTTCATTTACAAGTCCCATACCCTTATGCGTGTTAATATTATTCCTTGGTCCCTGTGTATTGCTGACCGCTATTCCACAACTCTCCTGTCCGCGATGCTGCAGTGCGGACAATCCATAATATATTGTGGATGCGATGTCGCCACCGTCAAGGTCATATATTCCGAACACACCGCACTCCTCATGCAGTCCGGCATGCTCCCCGTCACTCTGATAGCTATCCTTATTCATATTCAGTCTCCCATGTAGGAATGATTTATTTATTTGATAAGTCCTATTCTTCTGGACACTTCCTGATATGCGTCGCTAACTCCGCCCATGTCGCGTCTGAAACGGTCCTTATCCAGCTTTTCTTTGGTGTTGATATCCCAGAAACGGCATGTATCCGGAGAAATCTCATCCGCAAGTATGATTCCTCCCTTGTAACGGCCGAATTCAACCTTAAAATCTATAAGCATTATGCCGCATTCCTTAAAGAATTCGCACATAAAATCGTTTATCTTAAATACATACTCCGTTATGGCATCTATCTCTTCCCTCGTTGCAGCGCCGATTGCGATTGCAAAATAGTCATTAATCAACGGATCTCCAAGCGCATCATCCTTATAACTGAACTCAAGGGTAGGACAAAGAAGCGCCGCGCCCTCTTCTATGCCAAGACGCTTAGAAAAGCTTCCTGCCGCAACATTTCTTACAATAACCTCAAGCGGTACTATCTCAACCTTCTTAACGGCCGTCTCGCGATCGCTAAGCTCTTCTATATAATGCGTAGGAACTCCAATCTCTTCAAGCTTTCTGAACATAAAATTGGTCATTCTGTTATTGATGACGCCTTTACCGGCTATGGTTCCCTTTTTCTCGCCATTAAATGCCGTCGCATCATCCTTATAATCTACTATAAGCACATCCGGATCATCTGTCTCATATACTTTCTTTGCTTTTCCTTCATACAGAAGCTGTCTTTTTTCCATAATATTATCCCTTTCATATATTCAGTATTCTAAGCATAATGCCACATTCTTATGATAGCAATGTAAAATTGTATGTCAATAGATTTTGTATAAAAAGTTTGTAACCATGACATGCTTCTGCCCATATTATACTCAATATAAAGATAAAAATTGGAGGAAATGAAATGAGCGATTTAGCTGCAACTAACTGCGGAGGCGGATGTGGATGTGATTCAAGCAACAACAGCTGCTTCATAATCATCCTTTTACTTCTTTGCTGTGGAGGCGGATGTGGTTCATCAGGTTCCGGAATTTTCGGCGGTGGAGACTGTGGATGTAACAGCATAATCTGGATTATCCTGTTGTTATGCTGCTGTGGCAATGGATGTATCTGCTAATTCACATGCCATATAACGCATGAGGATGTAATATCCGATAAGGGTCGTTCATGCTCTGATACCGGTCAGGGTATGGCGGCTCTTGTGATGTTTTTATTTATAAAATAAATAAGACAAAATGAAACCGCCATAACGATATGACGGTTCCATCTGATATCAGATTCTGTTTTTTTTATTATTCCTATTCTCACAACAGTCAAGATCTATCTCATATATGGAATTATCATCTATGACCAGTCTCGACCTCGTCTCGGCATCTTTTCTCAAACCTGCGCTACCCTGATATCTCTCGTCGGTTTTTCGTATAAAGCAACCGTTCGACATTCTCTGATAATTTCTCATACTACCCCTCTCCCACATATAGGCTGTCTATATATTGTATGATAATATGAGGCCTATCGTAACCATGCTACGGTTATTATTTTTTGCCATAGAATCTCTTGACTCCTTCCATTTCGGCGCTCATGCGTTTAAGAATCATATCTGCTATCGCAAGCGCCGTCATGGATTCCACCACAACCACAGCTCTTGGAACTATAACAGGGTCGTGTCTTCCCTTAATCTCTATCTCTATTTCTTCGTTATCCTTATTGATGGTGCGCTGCTTTTTTGCAATCGATGGCGTTGGCTTAAATGCCGCCCTCAGTATGAAATCACTTCCGTCGCTTATCCCTCCAAGCACGCCTCCGGAGTGATTGGTTAGTTTGGTTACTTTTCCGTCCTTTATGCAGAAACTGTCATTATTCTGCGAACCGGGAACCTTTGAAGCCGCCAACCCGTCACCTATCTCAACTGCCTTTACTGCGCCGATTGACATAACAGCCTTTGCAATATTGGCGTCAAATTTATCGAATACCGGATCTCCTATACCAGCCGGGAGACCGCTTACCACACATTCTACGACTCCTCCCACGGAATCCCTTCCGGCTGCAGCCTCCTTAAGATAGGCCTCCGCCTTATCGGACGCCTCCTTATCGGGCATGTATACCGGACTCTGACTCACATAATCCATGTCGGCATCAGCCATGTCTGCCTCAATGGGACCAATGCTTCTGGCATACGCCCTTACGGATATTCCAAGCTCATTAAGCAGCTTTACAGCCACCGCACCCGCTGCAACGCGTCCCAGCGTTTCGCGTCCCGATGAACGTCCGCCGCCGCGGTAATCCCTGAAGCCATATTTGGCGTCATAGGTATAATCAGCATGTCCCGGTCTGTAATATGAGGCTATCTCAGAATAATCCGCCGACCTGTGATCCTTATTAAATACAAGCATGGATATCGGAGTTCCCGTGGTTCTTCCTTCAAATATACCTGAAAGTATACGGATACTGTCATCCTCATTGCGCCTGGTAGAGTATTTTATCGCGCCGGGTCTTCTTCTGTCCATATATTCCTGAATATTGTCAGGACTAAGCTTAAGACCCGCCGGGCATCCGTCAACCACAACGCCCAGGCCCTCGCCGTGGGATTCGCCCCATGTTGAAATCTTTAATATATCGCCATATACAGAACCTGCCATATCAACCTCCGTATTTTATCTTATTTCCGTAAGACCAATCTTCTTTTTGACCTTACGAAGAGTCTTATTGGAACAGTAATACGCCTTCTCGTCATTGGCGCGTATGGTCTTATCCAGATATTCCTTATCTTTCTTTATCTCCTCATAGCGCTTCTGCATCGGCTCCAGAAGATTAGCGACCGCATCTCCCACTGCAAGTTTGAAATCTCCGTATCCGCTGCCCGCGAATTCCCGTTCAACATCCTCTATACTCTTACCGGTGACAGAGCTGTATATTCCGATAAGGTTGGATACACCCGGCTTGGCATCCGTATCATAACGCACTTCCGAATCAGAGTCGGTAACCGCGCGCCTGAACTTGCGTCTTATGGTATCCGGATCATCCATAAGGTATATGCTCGCGTTAGGATTCTCATCTGATTTGGACATCTTCTTATCCGGATTCTGAAGGCTCTTTACTGCCGCTCCGACCTTTCCCATATATGCCTCAGGTATCGTAAATACATCACCGTATATACCGTTAAATCTCTGGGCTATATCCCTTGTTATCTCCAGATGCTGAAGCTGGTCCTTTCCAACCGGCACAACATCCGCCTGATATAAAAGGATATCCGCCGCCATAAGTACCGGATAGGTAAAGAGTCCTGCATTGATATTATCCGCATGTTTGGATGCCTTGTCCTTAAACTGGGTCATTCTGTTAAGCTCTCCCATATATGTATAACAGTTAAGTATCCATGCAAGCTCAGCATGCGTACTTACATGCGACTGAAAATATATACAGTTCTTCTCAGGATCAAGTCCTGCAGCCACGTATAGTGCAAAAAGGTTACGGGCTCTCTGCCTGAACTCCGCCGGATTCTGCCTTATCGTAAGCGAATGAAGATCCATAACGCCAAAGAAGCATTCATATTCTTCATTCAAAGTCATCCAGTTGCGAAGCGCTCCCAGATAATTGCCAAGCGTAAGATTACCGGTTGCCTGCATACCACTGTACATTATCTTCTTTTCTTCTGCCATATCACCAATCTCCTTAAGTATATATTACTGTCCGCAGCCGTCTCCCCGCAGTTGCAGAAACGGCTGCGTATTATCTACTGCCTGTTCTTTATCATATTCTTCATCATCTCAAGCCTTGCCTTTTCAGACTCATCCATACCCTTTGCCATCTCGCCTATAAGTACATCAGCCTCGTCCTTCGTAAACGAAAGATTCTTTTTTCTAAGCATGGTCATAGCCGCCATGATAAAGCTTGCTGATTCATTGAGCTTTTTGCCCCTGCATCCCATCAGAAGCTCATTGATGACAGCCTTCTTCTCAGGGTCCATGTCAGTCCATGCCGGATGACTCATCCACGAATTATCTGCCATGATATCACCCCTTGCCCTCATTAAGTATACTGCTCATCTGTTCAAATGAGGCCTGCTGCTCGGGCGCAAGCTGCGACATCATAAACTCCAGCATGGCGCTTTCACTGTTATTCCTGCCCGATGCCATAAACTGCCTGTATGCCCTGTAGAATCTCTGCGTACGCAAAAGATTAAGGATCATATCAACCGTATCCTGCTCCTTCTTACTGCAGAATCCGCGCATACTCTCCATCATTCCCTCTATATCGCCCGCAGACTCCAGATCACACGCGCCGATATCTGCCTCGTCGTCCTCCCTTATATAGGACGCAAGCTCCTGCGCCTGAATAAGTATCTGCATGGGTTTTCTGTACCTGGGCATCGTATAAGGGATGGCCGCCTTAAGCATGTTCATCTGGCGATTGTCCATTGAAACCACCTTGTTAATAATAATATTTCATATTAATTTATGCAATAGGCTAATACATAATTCAGCTTATTCGGGATATACAAGTCTGTCCTCTGTTATATTATAAAGCGTTTCCCTAAGATACCTGTCAGCCATGTATACGGCCATCGGAAGATTTATATCAAGGTAATTGCCGCATTCCTTTGGCGCCGCGCCCGGAACTTTACCCTGATAATCCCGTATAAATTCATACATTGATATCATAAGCTCTATGATATCCTTCGAATCATAATCCCCCGCAAGTATGAGATAGAATCCCGTTCTGCAGCCCATCGGGCCAAAATACACGACTTTATCGGCCCATGCCTCGTCATTTCTGAGAAATGTTGCACCAAGATGCTCAATCGCATGAATCTCTGCGGTATTCATCACCGGTTCGTAATTGGGTCTTGTCATTCTTATATCAAATGTGGTAAGCGTTACGCCGCCAGTTACGTCCTTTCTTGATACATAAAGACCCGGCATAAGCTTCATATGGTCAATCGTAAAACTCTTTATAAGCTCCATCGTATCACTCCTTTTTTCTTCTTATAATGGCATTGCATGCACAGCCCGCAGCGATAAGCGTCCAGAATACGGGTGCGGTACACACGGATGAATCATACGCAAAGGCGCATATCATATATCCGGTGATCGAGGCAAATATCGCCATGCATATGATGTAAACGTCCTTAACTCCTCCCGCATCCCTAAGTTTTCCAAACGACCCAAAACACGAGACTGCGTATATAACGTATATTATAACATATGCCGCAAGAGATATACCCCCTGTCTGAACCGCAGTCTGCAGATACATATTGTGTGGTCTTGTGACCACTGAATTGCTGTAGCCGTTATTAAGCAACGAAAGATAATCATTATTGGGAAATTCATATATGAAATTATCCGGTCCGCATCCTATAAAAATATGCTCTTTTACTAACGGAATCGTCTTCGACCAGATATAGCCCCTGTGCGACGCAAAGGCCTGGCACTTATCAAAAACGCAAGCCTTAGCCGCTACAACATCATCAGTGTATTTTCCATAAACATTTCTATAATAATACTTTTTCTCAGGATTGTCATCAGTAAAGAACATGCATACATCCCCGCTCGTCACATTAATCCCGTCATACCCCTCAGGAGATTGTGCATTCTCTATCGTAATATCAGAACTTTCCGTCCTCTCATGTGTTACTGCATCATACAACATCCCATCTCTTATATACATATCCGTGCCATCCGCGGTAAGTTCTATCCTGTCATCACATACCGCAAGTTTCTCAAGATGATATTCATACTCTGACATAACGCATTCGGCATATACAAAAAGCCCCGTCACCACTATAAACACTGCGGCAATGCCGGCCGCATATCTTAACTTTTTCCTTCCTGCAGACAGATACATAAGCGTCGTAACAAGAACCGAAGCCACACATGCCATAACGCCCGCAAAAGCCCCTGAACCTGCAAGGCATATTATCAGCATAATCACTAAAACGGCGCAAAACATCCTTCTTAACGGCTTTCGAAACACATATATGCCCGATGCCGCAACCGGAAGTACAAGGGATACATACGTTCCGACATAATTTGGATTATACAGCGTCATGTATACAACGCCGGGCTCAAATGTTCCCGATATACGCGATGGGGCTATCCCGCTTAACGCTGTTATGATACTCTTTCCCATATCCGTTCCGAATACATCCATTTTGAAATGCTGAAGCACACCTATGACCGCCATAATCATGGCCGCACATATAAAAAGCCATGTAAATATGCGCATGTCAGACTTACTGTCTATCATCATACAGGTATATAAAAAAATGACGCCATATGATATAATAACCAGTATCGTCTCGTGCTGGGCATAACCGCCTGTAATAATACTGCTTTTTCCTGTTGCGGCGCACGCCGATACGGTGGCAGACACAAGATACAGGCCAAGAAATATGCATATATTACGGTTATACGAATCACTTAACATCTCACGGTACAGTCCGCGCCTTAGCGCATATGTAAAGATGATTATGAGCATAACGACAGACAGGGCAATGACGGACGCCATCTTGCCCACCAGAAAAAAATCAGCTTCGCTCTCATTGGAAGAAAACCAGTCGTACTCCGAAAGACCGCAGTCAAGAACGAAAAGCTGAACCACGAGCGGGATGATGCCCGCCGCAATAAATGATGGAATCAACCTGATGATATGACCTTTTTTCATGATTATTCCTCTGCTTATGTAATACATATGTAATTATACAGGCAGACGGATAAAAATACAAGTTGACAATCCCAAAAAAGTGGAGTTTAATTATCTAAAATGAAGTTTAAGAGGACTAGAGATGGATAACGAATATACTAAAGTTGACTTTACACCGGATATGAAGAAAGAGTACCAGATTCTTGCACCGGATATATTTCCGATGCATATGAAGCTGCTTAGGAAAGTATTTGCATTGTACGGATATAAGCTTACCGTTCTTCACTATCAGGGCAAAAAAGTTATAGATACGGGCCTGAAATATATTCATAATGATATGTGCTATCCTGCCATATGCTCAATCGGTCAGCAGCTGTACGCACTTACATGCGGGGATTTTGACCCGCGAAAGGTTGCCCTTATACAGTTTCAGACCGGCGGAGGCTGCAGAGCTTCTAATTATATTAAGCTTCTTAGGAAGGCTCTTAAGAATATGGACATGGATTATGTACCCGTTATATCATTAAGTTTTTCAGGCATGGAGAAGTACAGCGGCTTCAAGCTTACGATGCCTATGCTGTACAAGGGACTTATGTCCATAGTA
>CASFAQ010000014.1:0-3272 GCA_949292725.1 uncultured Eubacteriales bacterium
TATTTTTTTTGTTTTTTCTTTTCTTGCGATAAAATAGCATCCCAAATCTTCTATATTTTATAAAAACATACGGTGTATCGGATTACTCTATCCGGTACACCGTATGCCCAATTTTAAATGGGAGACCTAAGGGCACTTAACAACAGAAACGTTAGAATAATATATCCCAGTATTGTAATAAAGAGTATACCAAGCACGCAGGCTGCGATAAGCTTTACTCCCTTATGTATGTTTTTCCCACATAAAAGCAGAACCAAACCTCCTGCCAATATCATAAGCAGAATGACTCCTGCCACCCACAACTGCATAAGCACTCACCTCTTTTACTACCGGCTCCGTAATGTAAATGGCATACGCATTACCAGCTTCCGCCGCCTCCACCTCCGGAACCGCCTCCGGATACTCCGCCTCCACCTCCGGAACCTCCGCCGGATGAACTCTGACTTGGCATGGACGTCATTGCGCTGGTTGCGCTATTAAGTGTACTGTTCATGGAACTCCACATGGCTGCGGTTGTAAATGTACCGGAACCACTGTACCATTCGGGCGCACTCATGGCAATGCCCTCGAATTTATTTACCCACTCATCCGATACTCCAAGCACATATGCATATGGAAGTATATTATAAAAATACTTCGGATTTTCGTGAACAAGCATCTCAAGCTTCTGCTTTTCAGCAGTTAGCAAAAACATTCTGAATCCCGTAAGTCTCTCAAGATTCCTGTGGCTCTCATCCGTTCTCTTTGAAACGTAGCATGACAACCAGAATGCAGCCACAAGAATTATTGCACCTATTCCAAAAGGAATAAACTTTTCCATACCGCCAAGGATATTATATACTATTACACAATTACCTACAAATCCTGCGATGGAAAGCACCTGGCACAACAACTGCAGACGCGTTGACTTCAGCGAATGCACACGCCCTACTTTACCGGAATACCCATAGTTTGAGCGAATCTTATTAAGAGTGCGGTAAAACTTGTTCTCCAGATCATGACCCTTAACGATATCCTTCCCACTTTCAAATAAACCCTCGAAGAATAATTTTTTATTCTCATCCAGATTATCAGGATATATCTTTTTCCTCTCTATGGAATAATCTGATTTCCTGTGCATGCCCTCGCCGCTGCCGTCATGAATAGCAATATAGCCCTCGTTTGCAATCTCAATCAAAAGTGCGATTATATCTTTCTTAGGAAGCGTGCCCTTATACCAGTATGCCACATCAATACTGCTCATATTATCGGGCGGATAAAACTCAACAGTCCTTATGACCTTCTTATCCTTACCGTATTTGAGCCAGATAATGAATACGAAAATCAGCAGTAAAACAGGAATGAGCACCATTGTGCTAAGTTTTATTATATATGCAATCATATTAAAATAGAAATAACCTTCGCTTAACTCAAGTCTTACCGTAAGCGCCTGCCACGGCTCAAGCTCCTCTGTCAGATGACCACTGATTTCAAGACCATTCACACTGTATTCAACTATGTCGCTTCCCGTAAATCCGTATCCGCCCGTGGAGAAGCCAAGGAGACTTTCATCAAATTCCTTTGGCATTGTGATATTAAAGCTCACATTGTCAATATAGGTGTCCCATTTATCGCCGATGATATTAAAATACAGCTCATCAAAGCCTTCCGACACGTCCTTTCCAAGCATATAGTCGTACGAAATCACATACTCTTTATCGCCGGTAAGAGTAACGTCGGCATCCCCTATCTGCAATTTGAGATTTCCGCTTCCCGATGATTTATCATATTTGTCACTGCAATATATATTCTTAATCTTTGCTCTGGTAACATCCTTTGAACCATCAGCACGCTCAATCCGATTTTTCTTCGGAATATCTCTGTAGATACCGTGGCGCTCCTCATTAAAATACACATGTATCTCTTCCGTGATACTCAGCACATTATCCTCGGCCACATCTATATCGACATGATACGCCCTTATATAATACGGCTCATCCGGATGATCTGCCGCCTGTGCAAGAGGCGCTTGCGACAATACCGCTATTATCGCAATGACAGATAAAATAAGCTTCTGTATCTTCATTAGAACCTCACCTTCACAGCTTCCTTTTCAGCCTCATCCTCTATGACAAACATCTGACGTTTGCCAAACTTAAACATATTTGCCACGATGGATGATGGAAACATCTCAATTTTATTATTATAATTGCGTACAACTGCATTATAATACTTTCTTGCATTGGCAATATCCTCTTCTGTTTCGTTTAACTGCCTGTTAAGATCAAGAAAATTCTGATTGGCCTTAAGATCCGGGTACTGTTCCGCCAGAACATTAATGGATGCAAGCTCCCTTGAAAGCTGCATATTGGTCTGCAGCTTCTGCTCATCCGTCATGTCCCCATATCGTACGCTGCGTGCAGAAATTACTTTCTCAAGCGTCTGTGCCTCATGCTTTGCATATCCCTTCACGCTCTCTACAATATTAGGTATGAGATCCCATCTCTTCTTCAGATACACATCCATTGTTGCGAATGCCTCTTCTACGGTATTCTTAAGATTAACAAGCGAATTATATGTTGCAGCAACATATATTCCCATTATCAGCAAAAAAGCAATAATTACTGCCGCGATGATAAGTCCCATCATAAACGCCTCCTGTAAAAAATGAAATATATATCATATTACTCGTTAGGAAACTCCAGAGTAATATTACCAAAGGCTTCATCCCATACCTCGTACATCTCCTCGGCATGGTCAACCGGCGCATGGAATGCATAAACATAAGTATAAAGATCCGTTGTAACCATAAGTGCACACCACTTGCGCGTATCCTCATTCTGTCCCGTTATCCATTCAAGATAATACGCCGGGTAGGAATCCAGTGTAGTATCATTGATACTAAGATCAGTATATACGTATTCGCAGATTAAATCAATGCACCTGCCTATATATTCTTCAGGCGTTTCGTCTACTCCAAGATCATTCGTAAAACCACTGTTTATAATAACAGTCATTCTATCCTCTGTTATATCAGAATAGAAATAACCACCATGAAAATCATTGTTTTTCGCAATCTGTGTCGTACCTGTAAATGTCGCTCCACCCGTAAGAACGCCAATTTCAGGCGTGGCCTCCTCATATGTATCCTCGCCTGGCGCATCCTCCACAGATTCCTCAACGTCAGTGTCATCACTGTCAACCGGCGGCTGCGTGCTGCTCTGCGCCGGCTCATTTTCGGTCGTGTCGCTCTGCCATCCCGCATTATTGCATGCCGCAAATGAAAATGTGAT
>CASFAQ010000014.1:3278-57386 GCA_949292725.1 uncultured Eubacteriales bacterium
CCATAATAACTGCAATATATTTTTTCATCATAATACAATCCTCCCCATTCATAAATGTCAGCCCTTTACCGGAGTAGTAAGCACATCATAAACATCTACAAAACCGTCCAATTCTTTTTCCATCTTCTCAACAAGCTCCGTCGTGTTCGTTATATCGCTCGCCTCAAAAAGATTCATATCCCTTATAACAAAGAGGAAGGTTCCATCTTTAGAAAAACGTATGGCAAATACTTTGCCCTTTTGTTCAGTTAACTTTAACAGCTTCTGCATGTAATCATCACTAAGCACACAAGGTACATCCTGCGCATCCTCAGCCTTGACGGAGAATAAACGGTCAAATATTTCTTTCCCGGTCTTTACTGCATCCTGATACTCCGTATACTGTGTTACACTCACTGCGCCATTTAATTTGAACTCATGGCGACAGACGACTATAATTCCATAAAATACTGTCTCATGAGACGTACGAACATCTCCGTCTTCATCATCCCTTGTTACATGTTCCTCCTGAAGCTCAAATTCACACATCTCCATAGGCACATTTCTGAGAACACCTTTTACATAATCGCCGCAATACCCGACACGGTCATATTTGGGATAACCAAAATCCTGATTAATATAATATTTGCTGACCTGCTTACCCTGGTCAAATTCATCAAGCCTATCCATCATGGTATTAAGTATGACCCTGGCATAATTGGCAGCGATGTTTTTTCTGGATTCGCCCACCTTCTGTCTGAGTATGGCTCCTCCAAACACCAGAGCAAAACCAATCAAAAATAATACAATCGTAATGTATCCCGGGATACCCAATCTGTCAACCAGTCCAAATATCAATATGCCTGCTGCCAATCCGACAAATATAACACCTGCAATAATAAGATATTTGGCTAAATCCATTCTCTTTTGCAGACTCACTAATTTTGCATCATCAAGCAGCATGTCATTCGCACTGTTACTCATTTGTATCACCACTTACCGGAGTGTACACGCCAATAAATGAAGCATTGCTTTCATTGTCCTCCGCCGTCTTACCGGTAACATTAACCGTACCGTCTGCTGCATTATAGGTTACAGTAAGGTAACTGTCTTCCATAACTCCAATACCATCTAATGAAGGTTTCCATGTTCCCGACATGTAGGAATCATCATTTGCATTAAATTCATAATTTATCATATCCTCAATTGATGACGTGATGGAAAGCGTTCCCTTATCACTGGTATACTCGCCGTACCATTCCTCGATGCTCTCCGGAGCCTTTATCTCCGCAGTGTCCTCTTCCGTCGCCTGAGCAGGCTCCTCTGTCTGCTGTTGTGCTTCCGGCTGGGCCGTTGCCTCATCTGATGCAGAGCCTCCGCAGGCAGCAAACATAATCGCCATTGCAAATACTGTCACCGATAATGAAGATATTTTTAGTAGCTTCTTTCTCATAAATAAAACCTCCTGATATTATATTATATTTTATTCCTGTCGCAGCAAAACATTAATTCTGGTATACAGAATCTTCATATGATACGGTTTCCTAATCCAATCGTCCGCTCCCGCAATCAGGATAGGAACTTCATCATCCTCGCTTTCTGAGATAAAAAGAAGTCTGACAGATTTTCTGCATTCTTTTACCCGATGACAGAATTGCTTCATGTCATCCCCGCTAACTTCCAGATCCGCAACAACAACAGCTATCTGCTGTTTGCGTATCACAGTCATAGCTTCTTCCATACCAATGGCACATTGCACGTTAAAGCCATTTCTCTTTAACAGCCTGCCGGTTATGTCCGTCATATCAGTATCCGTACCAACAAACAAAATAATCGACACATGTCCACCTGTTATGAAGTGATCCCTGTTAGATAGGATTTGCAAAAATCACCACAAACTTTTCCTTTCTCCTGATTGTATTGCAGAGATGTCAAATAACCGATTCTCCTACCACAAAAGACTCAGGACAGCAGATGCCTTCCTGAGTCTTTTTGCACTTTCTGCCACACCATAAGTGTAACAGAAATAGAACTGCTTCCCGAAATGTTAGGAAAAAATCACATTTTTAGCATATGGTTGTGAACATATATCCCTTACCGTACACAGAAACTATGTCATAGTTGCCCGCGCCGTCAGCATCGATTTTTTTACGAAGGTTCCTTATGTGAAATCTTACAGTGCGGGTATCATCCCCTGATGGCACACCCCATACTTTTTCATACAGCCTGTGTGGGGACACCTCATTATCCTCATTCTGGATCAGAATAAGAAGCAGTGCAAATTCCTTTGTGGTAAGTCCCACATCCACGCCGTTTATCGTTGCTTTAGCGCCTACAATATCAAGGACCAGTTCATCCCTTACAATCGTTGTCAGCTGTTCATACTTCTCCCGTGTCTTAAGGTGACGTTCCATAAGTCTGTCTGCAACGGCAAGTAATTCATCCGGATCATATGGCTTCGTCAGATAATAATCACCGCCCCTTTCAAGTCCTTCTATCTTATCGTAGGTTTCTCCCTTTCCGGTCAGAAATATCACCGGATGGTCGCTTATACTCCTGAAGTGCCCGCATATATCATAACCTTCGCCATCCGGCAGCATGATATCCAGAATCAGCAGATCGAAATTCACACTGTCAATTAATTCATATGCCTGACTGCAATTACTTGCGGTATGCACACTGTAGCCGTGCCGCGTAAGTATCCTTGCATTGATTCTTAGGACTTCCTCTTCATCTTCAACTACCAGTATAACAGGCTTATATTCTTTCATGGCTTATTACCTCCGTCCGGCAATGTAAATGTTACCGTGGTTCCTTCACCAATCTTACTTTCAATCCATATTCTTCCACCGTGTGCCTCAATAATCTGATGTGACACGTAAAGACCTATACCATGTCGCCAGTACTCCTTGTCAGAAGAGACATAACCTTTAAACGCCTTTTCTCCTATATCCCTGCTCATTCCCTCTCCGTTATCGGCAATCGCTACAACCTGTTCCTGCCCCTGCCTGTACAGTGATATTATGATTCTGCCCTTCTTTGTATGTTTTACGGCATTGGACAAAAGATTGGTCACCACCTGAGCAATCCTTGCATAATCGGCGCTAATCGGAGACAGGGTATTATCTGTATTAAAAATGATTTCATTGCCTTCCGGCTTATTTCTCCCAAAATACGAACTTACCGCCTCTTTAAGTAATCTGTCAAGCCGTACCGGTGCAAGACTCAGTGACAGACGGCCCTGTTCTATGGCAACAGTATCCTTAAGATCCGTCAGGATATGATCGATTCTGACAACCATTTTTTCAATTACCTGTTGATTATTCTTAATCGTGCCGACGTCAAGAGGTTCCTCATCCATAAGCTCCTCTGTATCGCGCGCATGGAGATTAATGGCATTTAGAGGGTTCTTTACCTCGTGGGATACCGTAGTCAGAAATACGGAACGTGATGCATCATAACGTCTAAGCTTCTCATTCTGTTCCTGTACAAGTTCCTTTTGACGATCATACTCCCTAAGATGAAGAGAAAGTACTATTCCACATATCAGACTGACACATGTGAACGCAAATATTATGTCTGTCAGAATCTGACCCTCTGTCCTATATTGCGTTACAAATTCCGGGTGATGATATGCAAAAATGCATACCAAAGCATACTCAATGATTTCTATAAACGAGATCAGAATCGCCGCTTTTCCCTTAATCATCAGAACCGTAAAAAGCACTGCCAGAAGAAAAACTGACGGCATTCCGCTTCGATGCCCGTTGGATGTAAAGAACATCATGGGCAGAAAAAGCATAAAAATCACTGTAACGGTAAAAAAATATGCTATCTGGTATTTACCCGTTCTTTGAGTAAACACAATCAGTCCTATGGAAAATACTATAAGTACCACAGCAATCCCCGCAGTTTCGTACATTTCCGTAATCAGACTTATAATTACGGTAAAAAAGCTTATGGCAATTCCGCCAAACGCCAGTATATGAAAAAGACGGATGCGGAAATCATATTGTCTGTCAAAGAACGTGACCCGTACCTTTTCTAAAAAAGTCTTCATCCTAATACCTCATTTTATTTTTACAAAAATCCCGCACAAAAGTGCGGGACCTTATCGTTTGTCAAAATCCCCGGAAAATGGGAATTATACAAAACTTATGCTACTATTAACTATGTAACGGAGAAGGAGGGATTTGAACCCTCGCGCCGCGTTAACGACCTATACCCTTAGCAGGGGCACCTCTTCAGCCACTTGAGTACTTCTCCATACCCTGTCATAATGGGCTTCACAATTAAACAGTTTAACAAACTTAACTTTATTTGTCAATATCATCTTTCATATATATTATTGCCATAGCAGTCTATAACGGCAATGACCGGCAGATTTTCAACATAAAGCTTTCTTACCGCCTCGGTTCCAAGGTCATCATAGGCGATTACCTCTGATTTTTTTATACATTTGGATAAAAGTGCTCCGGCTCCTCCGACTGCGGCAAAGTATACCGCCGTATTATCCTTCATGCTTTCCATAACCTCCGGGCTTCTCTTACCTTTTCCTATCATGCCCGTCATTCCATTATTGAGAAGGGTCGGTGTGTACTTATCCATTCTGCTGCTTGTAGTAGGGCCGGCAGAGCCGATAACCTGCCCTTTTCTTGCCGGAGTAGGTCCAAGATAATATATTATCTGATCCCTGAGATTAAAGGGAATATCCTGATTATTATTAATTGCGTCGTATAATCTAAGATGAGCAGCATCCCTTGCCGTATATATTATTCCCGTTATATATACGTAATCCCCTGCTTTTATATCCTTAACAATATCTTTTGTAAGCGGTGTGTTAATATGTCTTTCCATCATTATTTCCTCATCATATGGTTCTTGTTACATGCCTGTTGACATGACAGCATATATTAATGGCAACCGGCAGTCCTGCAATATGTGTCGGATACGTCTCCACATTAACTGCAAGAGCTGTTGTTTTGCCTCCAAATCCTCCAGGTCCTATACAAAGACTGTTGATTTCTTCTAAAAGCTCCTTCTCAAGATTCGAAACATACTCCGTGTCGGAATGCTTATCCGCACTTCGTGTCAGGGCTTTTTTGGAAAGACTGGTACATTTTTCAAAATTACCGCCTATGCCCACTCCTACAACCATTGGGGGACATGCATTCGGTCCGGCAAGCTTTACAGTCTCTATAACGGCTTTTCTGACTCCCTCAATTCCATCCGAAGGCTTTAACATATACACCCTGCTCATATTCTCTGAACCAAAGCCTTTTGGTGCAACTGTTATGATGATATCCTCGCCCCTTATGATATCATAGTGAATAACTCCCGGAGTGTTATCCCCGGTATTAACACGTATAATAGGGTCACCTACGATGGATTTCCTCAGATATCCCTCATCATATCCACGTCTTATCCCCTCATTTATTGCATCCGTAAGAGGCATTCCCTCTATGTGGACATCCTGTCCTATCTGCATAAAGACAGTTGCCATTCCGGTATCCTGACATATGGGAATCATCTCTTCCTTTGCAATCTCCATATTATCCACAAGTTGTCCAAGGATTCTTTTTCCGATTATATTATCTTCATTTTCATAAGCGGCTACAATTCTGTCAGATATGTCTTTTGATAACACATAATTTGCCTCTATACACATCTGCTTTATCGTATCGATTATTATATCCGTGTGTACTGTTCTCATGACTGTTCACTTTCATCCTCATTTTCTTCTTCAGGATCTTCATCCCTTACTTTTGCGATTCCGGCTATAACGATATTGCTGTCGGCATCTATATTCATTACCTTTACTCCGGATGTATTGCGCCCGAGCACCGATATATCGTTAACGCTTATACGTATGATAATGCCTTCATTGGTTATAAGGAGCATTTCCCTGCTATCATCGACTATCTTGGCTCCGACAACATTGCCGCTCTTTTCCGTAATCTTATAGCATTTTACTCCTTTTCCGCCACGTCTCTGAACACTGAATTCGCTTATATCGGTTCTTTTTCCAAGACCCTTTTCAGATACTATGAGCATATCGCTTCCCTGGGTATCAAGCTGCATTCCTACTACCTCGTCGTCATATGACAGATTTATTCCTATGACACCCATCGAAGTCCTTCCGGTACTTCTTACGTCTGTTTCAAGGAATCTGATACATAATCCGTTCTTTGTGACAAGAAGCACCTGCTTGTTTCCATCTGTAACCTTAACTTCTATAAGGTCGTCCTCTTCATGAAGATTGATAGCCTGTATTCCTATCTTACGTATGTTATTGAATTCATTGATTCTGGTTTTCTTTACTATACCTTTTTTGGTAGTCATAAACAGATACTGATTATCCTCGAAGCTGTCTATAGGAATTACTGCTGTTATCCTCTCATCAGACATAAGCTGCAGGAGATTAACTATAGCCACTCCTCTTGCCGTCCTTGAAGCTTCGGGAATCTCATATGCTTTAAGCTTATACACGCGCCCTTTATTGGTAAAGAACAGAAGATTATTGTGAGAAGTTGTCATAAATAATCTCTCTATATAGTCATCTTCTAATGTCTGCATTCCCTTAATTCCTTTGCCGCCCCTGTGCTGGCTCTTGAAATTATCCACAGTCATTCTCTTTATGTATCCGAGCTTTGTCATAGTGACAACTATGTTCTCTCGTGGAATTATATCCTCCATTGATATATCATTTTCGTCATATCCAATTGATGTTCTTCTGTCATCACTGTATTTGTCTCTTATTATTATCATTTCCTGTGAAATTACGGTAAGAAGTTCCTTTCTGTCTCCAAGTATCTTCTTATACTCCGCAATCTTAACCTGAAGCTCCTTATACTCATTTTCCGTAGCCTCTCTTTCAAGACCGGTAAGCTTTCTAAGTCGCATATCTATAATGCTCTGCGCCTGTACGTCGCTTAAACCAAATCTTTCGATGAGATTCGCCTTTGCTTCTGCCGCAGTCTTGGATGAACGGATTATGGATATAACCTCATCTATATTATCGAGGGCTATAAGAAGTCCTTCTAAGATATGAGCCCTTTCCTCAGCCTTATTAAGGTCGTATTTTGTACGTCTTGTTACTACCTCCTCCTGATGACGCAGATAATGATTCAGCATTTCAAGAATATTCATTATCTTTGGCTCATTATTTACAAGAGCAAGCATTATGACTCCAAATGTATCCTGAAGCTGGCTGTGCTTAAACAGCTGATTAAGAACTACCTTAGGATTGGCGTCCCTGCGAAGTTCTATAACTATTCTCATTCCTTCACGATTTGACTCATCACGCAGATCCGTTATTCCGTCGACCTTCTTATCCTTATGAAGTTCAGCAATCTTCTCTATAAGTCTTGCTTTATTGACCATATAAGGAAGCTCTGTGACTACAATTCTGTTCTTTCCATTGGACATTGTCTCTATGTCCGTAACAGCGCGCACCCTTATCTTTCCGCGACCGGTTCTGTATGCCTCATTTATGCCTTTTGTACCGAGTATCGTGGCACCCGTTGGAAAATCAGGTCCTTTTATAATCTGAAGTATATCATCTATTGTAGTTTCGGTATCATTTTTTTCATTATCGATTATGTGAAGGACCGCATTTATTACTTCTCTTAAATTATGAGGAGGTATATTGGTTGCCATTCCGACTGCTATTCCTGATGTACCGTTTACGAGAAGGTTAGGTATTCTTGCGGGAAGTACCGTAGGCTCCTTTTCGGTGTCATCAAAGTTTGGCACAAAATCCACGGTATTTTTATTGATGTCCGCCAGCATTTCCATGGATATCTTACTAAGTCTCGCTTCCGTATATCTCATTGCCGCTGCAGAATCACCGTCCACCGAACCAAAATTACCATGTCCATCCACAAGAGGATATCTTGTGGACCATTCCTGGGCAAGGTTAACTAAGGCCCCATATATGGAACTGTCGCCGTGTGGATGATATTTTCCCATCGTATCTCCGACGATACGCGCACATTTACGATGAGGCTTGTCAGGACCATTATTAAGCTCTATCATGGAATACATTATTCTTCGCTGCACAGGCTTAAGTCCGTCTCTTACATCAGGAAGCGCTCTTGATGCTATAACCGACATCGCATACTCTATGTACGATTGTTCCATGGTTTTCTTTATGTCTACGTCATTTACTTTGTCAAATATATTATCTTCCATGTTCTATCCTCCGAATCAGATATCAAGGTTCTTTGCATATCTGGCATTAGCCTCAATGAATTCACGTCTTGGTTCTACCTTATCTCCCATAAGAGTCATAAAGGTTACGTCTATATCCGACGCCTGCTCCTCATTTATTGTAACTCTGTGAAGAACTCTCTTTTTAGGATCCATGGTAGTATCCCATAACTGCTCGGCATCCATTTCACCAAGTCCCTTATATCTTTGTATCGAGTTATTGCCATCCCTTCCTACCTCGGCAAGTATGCTGTTAAGTTCATCATCCGTATATGCATACCACACCTTCTTATTCTTCTCAAGCTTATACAAAGGAGGCTGTGCAAGATATACATATCCCTCCTTAATAAGTTCCGGCATGAATCTATACAGAAATGTAAGAAGAAGAGTACTTATATGAGCTCCGTCAACATCTGCATCAGTCATTATTATTATTTTGTGATATCTTAATTTGCTTATGTCGAAATCATCGGATATTCCGGTTCCAAATGCAGTTATCATCGCTCTTATCTCTGCATTGCCAAGTATCTTATCGAGCCTTGACTTTTCAACATTAAGAATTTTTCCTCTGAGTGGAAGTATGGCCTGAGTTGCCCTGTCTCTTGCGGTTTTTGCGCTTCCTCCGGCGGAATCTCCCTCAACTATGTATATTTCGCAGTTTTCAGGGTTTTTATCACTACAGTCTGCAAGTTTTCCCGGAAGGCTCATGGCTTCAAGCGCTCCCTTTCTTGCCGTTTCCTTCGCTCTTCTTGCAGCTTCTCTTGCCCTTTGCGCAAGCAGCGCCTTTTCGCATATTATCTTTGCAACCGAAGGGTTCTGCTCGAGAAAATACGTAAGCTGTTCGCTTACAACGCTTTCTACCGCTCCTCTTGCTTCACTATTACCAAGCTTTTGCTTAGTCTGACCCTCAAACTGCGGTTCCTCTATCTTGATACTTACGATAGCCGTAAGACCCTCTCTTATATCGTCTCCGGAAAGATTACTATCCTTTTCCTTAAGTATCTTTTGTGCCCTTGCATAGTCATTAAACGTCTTAGTCATGGCATTTCTGAAGCCTGTAAGATGCGTTCCTCCCTCCGGAGTAGTTATATTATTAACGAAACTGTAACAGCTTTCACTGTAAGCAGAATTATGCTGGAATGCAACCTCCACGAATACATTATTTTTCATACCCTCACAGTATATAATTGACTCATAAAGAGGCTCGTTGGCTCTGTTAAGGTATTCTACATATTCCTTTATACCGCCTTCATAGCAAAAGCTCTTAGTCTGTTCCTTTCCTTCTCTTTTATCCGTAAGACTTATATTGATGCCCTTTGTAAGAAATGCCATCTCTCTAAGCCTTGTTTTAAGAGTGTTATAATCATATTCGAGAGTTTCCGTAAAAATGGTTCCATCAGGCTTAAAGGTAACTTCCGTTCCGGTATGATCAGTTACCCCTGTCTCCTTAAGAGGATAGATTACCTTTCCTCTTTCATATCTTTGCTTATATTTCTTTCCGTCAGTATGAATGATAACCTCAAGCCAGTCAGAAAGCGCATTAACAACTGAGGCGCCTACTCCATGCAGACCTCCTGACACCTTGTACCCTCCACCACCGAATTTGCCACCGGCATGAAGTATCGTAAATACTACTTCTACGGCAGGTATTCCGGCCTTATGATTAATTCCTACTGGAATTCCTCTTCCATCATCTATAACTGTTACCGAATTATCTTCATTGATAGTAACTTCTATATTTTTGCAGAATCCTGCAAGTGCTTCATCTATAGAATTATCCACTATCTCATATACAAGATGATGAAGCCCTCTTTCAGACGTACTTCCTATATACATTCCGGGTCTTTTCCTTACTGCCTCAAGCCCCTCAAGAATCTGAATCTGGTCTGCACCATATTCATTATTGGTTTGTGTAGTTTCTGTGCTCATACTTTACCTCATTTCTATATCAGTTACATTTCCATTTTCTATTCTGTATATACTGTTTACATCAAGTGAATGATTGATAAACTCTTCAAGCCCCGTACATGTAATTATGGTCTGTACTCCTTCTATGCTTTCCAACAGATAATTCTGCCTGTTTCTGTCAAGCTCTGATAAAACATCATCAAGAAGGAGTACCGGAACATCTCCTGTTTTTTTCTTAACTATCTCTATCTCGGATAATTTCAGAGAAAGGGCCGCTGTCCTTTTCTGTCCCTGTGAGCCATATGTTCTAAGGTCCATATCATTGGATATGAACTTTATGTCATCCCTGTGAGGCCCTATATGTGTCATCTGATAATACATATCCCTTTTGTAATTCTTATAAAGCTTTTCCGCAAATTCTTCTTCTGATACACAGGGTTCATATTGTATACTTAAATTTTCCTTTTCTCCGGTAAGTTTTCTGTGTATCTCTGATGATATATCATTAAGCTGTTCTATAAAATCTTTTCTCTCTCTGATTATCTCTTTCCCATATCTGATAAGCTGCTCATCCCACACCGACAGAGTTTCATACAGAGATTCATCATGACTGATCTGTTTAAGAAGATGATTTCTCTGATTGAGAACCTTTGAATATCTGTAAAGATTATCAAGATATATTCTGCTAAGCTGGCACAGCTCCATATCTGTAAATCTTCTTCTCTCCGAAGGACCGTTTTTTATGATGTTAAGGTCCTCAGGTGAAAATAAAACTATATTAATAATTCCCATAAGTTCCGCAGATTTCTTTATCGGAATTCCGTTAATTGCAATTCCCTTAGGTTTATTTTTCTTTAGATGAAGATCTATATAATGCTCAAGTCCTTCCTTCTCTATATACATTTTAACATGAGCCTCATCACATCCTATTTTGATTATTTCCTTATCCCTGCTTCCCTGATGTGATTTGGTGGTTGCACATATATATATGCTTTCGAGTATATTTGTCTTACCCTGGGCATTATCTCCATAGATAATATTCATTTTATCATGAAAATCTATCTCTGCTTCGCTGTAATTACGGTAATTATTTATCTTAATTTTTTTAATGTGCATTATTTACCATAACCTTTGTACCTTCATATTCGATTATGTCGCCATTTCTGCATTTTTTTCCTCTTTCGAATACAGACTCACCGTTAAGAAGTACACACCCTTCATTTATAACAATCTTGGCCTCTACTCCTGAACTTACAAGACCCGCTAACTTGAGGGCCTGTCCAAGCCTTATATATTCATCCTTTATATATATCTGCTCCATCTATATCTCCTTACATAACTGCATTTAACTTAACGGGAACTATAAGATATATATAATTTCCGTCACTGTCTTTTATAAAAAATGGCGCCTTAGAATTAATAAAATACATATCAATCTCTTCATCATCTATAACTCTTAATGCATCAAGAAGAAACTTCGGATTAAACGCTATCATAATATCCATTCCTTCTTTTTGTGCATCAATATCCTCATCCATTGAGCCCAAGTGTGTATTAATCTCTATCTTTACATTATCGTCATTAATAGATACTACGATAGGTTTCTTTTCCGAATCCCTTATAAGAAGGGAAGCCCTGTCAACGCATCCAAATAACTGAGATTTGTTAATCGTAACCTTTGTCTCATAATCACCTGAGAGCATCTGGTCTATCTTATAATACTCTCCCTCTATAAGCCTTGAAAGAACTATGGTATCATCAAATTCAAACAATATATGCTTATCGTCAAAATATATGTTAACAGCATCATCAATTCCGCCGTTAATTATTTTGATTATTTCGCTTAATGTTTTTCCGGGAACTACAACCTTAATATGGTTATAGTTTTCGTTAAGAAATACTCTTCTTATGGATATCCTGAATCCATCAAGAGAAGTTATCTTGAATTCATTGCCATTTACCTCAAATAATTCTCCCGTCATAAGTCTGTTACTTTCGTTGGATGATATGGATATTATGGTCTGTCTTATCATCTCTCTTAAAGTAAACTGTGATACTGTTATCATATTATTTTTCTCAATTTTTCTGATTGCCGGATACTCATCTTTTTCCTTAAGTGAAAGCTTTATCTCTGATTTACCCGATTTAACTACAACCACATCATCATTGCTTTCGATAATTATCTCCTCTGACGGCATCTTTCTTACAAAATCAGAAAACATTCTGGCGTCCACAAGTATGGCTCCCTCTTTTTCTATTATACCATCAAGGATAGTTTCAATAGCCATCTCCATATCGTTTCCTGTCATTTTTATATGATCTTCTTCCGTCTCTATAAGAATGGATTCAAGAATAGGCATTGTAGTTTTAGTTGAAACTGCTTTTAATACTATATTAGTGCTTTTTACCAAATCAGATTTGCTGCAAACTATCCTCATAAATATACCCCTTTCAGTTCATAAATTTCATATATAAATATATATATAAATAATAATAATCAGGTGTAAGTTACAGTAGAAGAAGTGGATAAGTGATTATCTCTTAAAGAGCCTGTAATATAAGGTTTTTCACGAGATAAATAAGGTTAATAATAAAGTGGATATTTATACATAACTATATACATAATATATAATTATCAACATAAGTTATCAACAATGTTAATAATACTGTTGATAACTTAAGATTAAGTTACTGATGATTAATAATCTTCATCAGAATATCTATCTCATTCTGAAGAGAAATATCCGTTAATAGGTCTTCTTCTATTTTATTATAACCGTGCATTACGGTTGTTCTGTCCCTTTTTCCTAATCTCTCTCCTATTTCATCATAGGAGGAGTTGGTTATCTTCCTGCACAGATACATACATATATGTCTTACATGTGCAATCTTCTGGCTTCTGTTCTTTGAATTAATCTGTTCAAGAGTAAGGTTGTAATGTTCTATTACAATATTAATAATGTAATCATTGGTTATCTTTATCTTGTCATCCGTAAGGATAAGTTCTTTTATATCCTCCTTGGCGGTATCAAGAGATATATCACAGTGCTGTAGCTTTGATCTTAGTATGAGTTTATTGTAAGCTCCCTCAAGATCCCTTATATTGGTCTTAATGTTCTCTGCGATATATTCAAGAATCTTATCACCAAGTTTAATGCTCTCTTTCTCTTCTTTTTTCTTAAGGATGGCAAGCCTGGTTTCATATTCGGGAGATTTGATATCTACCGGAAGCCCCCAGTTAAAGCGGGACTTATACCTTTCTTCAAGTTTTTCCATCTGATTAGGATGTTTATCACTTGTAAGTATAATCTGCTTACCCTGCTCATATAATGCATTAAAGGTATGGAAGAATTCTTCCTGGGTAATATCCTTTCCAATGATAAACTGAACGTCATCTATCATCAAAACGTCAACTTCTCTGTATTTCTTTTTTATATTGTTGAGAGTTGTACGATCCTGCTTGCTGTTACGCATGGCATCGACAATTTCATTAATATACTGCTCGCTTGTAACATATAAAACCTGAAGATCAGGATAATTTTCAATAATATGATGAGCAATTGAGTGAATAAGATGAGTTTTGCCAAGTCCCGGTCCTCCGTATATAAAAAGAGGGTTGTATTCGCTTTCAAGAGGCGAATCGGCAACTGCCAGTGAAGCAGCGTGAGCAAAACTGTTATTGCTTCCTACCACAAATGTATCAAAGGTATATTTTTCATTGAGATTAAAAGCAAGATTATTCTTTGCTCTGGTTTTTAATTTTGAAACCTTTAGGTTATTATCATTATTCTCAAGTTCGCTTTTATTCTTATATGTAATATTGATATGAAAACCCGTAATCTCCTCTATGGAGACCTGAATGAAAAGATTATATTTTTTATTAATATGTTCCTTACTGCTTTCGCCTAAGAGATAATCGTTAACGCTTATGACAGCGGTTTCATCTTCTTCATTAACAGAATATAATTCAAGAGGGGAAATCCATGTTTTATAACAAACATCAGTAAGAGCGTATTCACTCTTAACATGTTCTAATATATCATTCCATTTAGATCTAATAATATCTTCCATTATATATCCTGCCTTTTAATATAATAAATGCTACTATCCCAAAATAAAAACACTACTTCATATATATTAGTACAAATTCAAATTTTTTTCAATAGTGATGTAAAATTATTACTTGACGTGAATTATATAATTGCATATAATACAGGTTGATATATTATCAGAACAGAGATATAAAGTATTAAGGAGGTGTATATTAATGAAGATGACATACCAGCCAAAGAAGAGGGCAAGAAAAAGAGAGCATGGCTTTAGAAAAAGAATGAGAACAGCTAATGGAAGAAAGGTATTGGCAAGAAGAAGAAGTAAGGGTAGAAAGAAATTATCTGCATAATTTATAATGTAACTGACATAGCAGTTGTCAGAATCTGATATTCCGGAGAAGAATAATTGTACACAAGTATTAGATCCAATAACGATTTTCAAAAAGTATATAAGAATGGTAAATCTCTGGCTAATAAATATCTGGTAATGTATATTATGAAGAATAATCTTTTAGAAAATCGTATAGGAATATCGGTAAGCAAAAAAGTTGGTAATAGTGTTATCAGACACAGAGTAAAGAGATTGATAAGAGAGAGTTACAGGCTAAACTCTAATAAGTTTGATTGTGGTTACGATATCGTTATTATTGCCAGAATTACTGCAAAAGGAAGGTCATATAATGACATTTGCAGCGCTTTAATTCATTTAGGTAAGATTCATAATATAATTAGAAGTGATTAGATTGAAAAAAATATTGCTGATTATGATTAGATTCTATAGAAGATTTTTATCTCCGTTAAAAGGAAGATCAACATGTATATATGTTCCTACATGTTCCGAGTATGCGGCATTGGCCATTGAAAAATATGGTCCTTTTAAGGGGTCTTATTTGGCTGTAAAGAGATTATTGCGTTGTCATCCTTTTGCAAAAGGCGGATATGATCCGGTTCCATAAAGGAGGATATGTTAACTGATGTTTTTTTTATTGACCAAATATAATGGCGCTATTCTTGGACCTATAGCTTATGTATTAGGTAAGATTTTTGAGGGAATATATAGTTTTTTTGACTTATTTGGAATTCATAATACAGGTCTTTGTATTATAGTATTTACATTTATCGTAAATGGTCTGATGATTCCCATAACGATTAAGCAGCAGAAGTTTTCGAAGCTTAATACTGTTATGGCTCCGGAAATTCAGGCAATCAATGCAAAATATAAGGATAAGAAGGATCAGGATTCCGTAAGGAAGATGCAGGCAGAACAGCAGGCCGTATATCAGAAATACGGCGTAAGCGCAACGGCAGGTTGTCTTCCTATGCTTATTACGCTTCCTATATTCTTTGCGTTATACAGGGTAATATATAATGTTCCTGCATATGTTCCACAGATTAAGGAAATATATGAGAATATAATAGGGGCAGTGGAAGCGTCCGGTATGAATCTTGCGAATTTTGCGCGTCATATCGGAGCATTTGTTAAGGATAGCGGTGTAACGGATATACAGATTAACAGCGCTCTTATAACCACGCAGTCATTCGGTAAGGTAGACGATATAATTGCCGCAATAAGCACGGTCGGACAGGATAATACATTTACAACTACGGCTTCTAATTATATTGTAGATATTCTCAGCCAGTTTAAGGAAGCTAACTGGAAAGAGTTGTGGGATATGAATATTTTCAGTAATTATCCCGACGTAACCAATACAATGAAGCAATCTTACGAAGAACTTAAGGGAACATACAGCTTCCTTGGAATGAATATTATGGAAAATGCATCATGGAAGAACTTTACTATATCCATTCCGATACTAGCGGTTGTTACACAGTTTATCAACAATAAAGTTGTAATGGGTTCCACCAAAAGAGATAAGAAGAATCAGGATCCGACAGTTGCTTCAATGAATACCATGAATAACATCATGCCATTCATGTCAGGTATATTCTGTTTTATGTTTCCAATAGGTGTTGGCCTTTACTGGGTTGCAGGTAATATATTCCGAATAATACAGGGATTGTTCATCAATCTTTACTTCAAGAAGGTCGGAGTTGAATCTATAGCTGAAAAGAATATAGAAAAAAGAAACAGAAAAATGGCTAAAAAAGGAATAGAAGTTAATTCCACCAAAGTCCGGCAGCTTGCAAAGACCCGTACAAGCTCAATAAACAGCGTAAAGAATGATGTAAAGAGGGATAACACTCATAAGTCATCCAAACAGGATTTGTATGTGAATCATGATATCAGGAAAGGCAGTATATCAGATTTTGCAAACATGCTTAACAGGGATTATAAGAGTAGCGAAAATAATTCGGATGGCGATAATCAGGAGGGATAATATATTATGTCAGAGTGGAAAGAATTTTCCGGTAAAAATGTTGATGATGCTCTCACAGATGCATTAGTAAGTTTTGGAACTACAAGCGATAAAGTAGAATATGAAGTAATAGAAAAAGAGTCTAACGGCATACTTGGTCTTTTTGCAAAAAAAGATGCCAGAATAAGAGTCAGACTAATAATAGACTCAAATAATGACGTAAAAGAATTTTTGGAAAAAGTACTTGCTGCAATGGAAGTTGAAGCAGAAGTAATTATAGAATATGATGAAGAAAAATCATATATGAATATAACCCTTGAGGGAAGCGATATGGGTATTCTTATAGGAAAAAGAGGTCAGACTCTTGATTCGCTTCAATACCTTGCAAGTCTTGTTGTTAATAAGGATACGAAGAATTATATTAAGGTTAAGCTTGATACCGAAAATTACAGGGAGAGAAGAAGAGAGACCCTTGAAAACCTTGCAAAAAATATTGCTCATAAGGTTAAGAGAACAAGAAGAAATGTTGTGCTTGAGCCTATGAATCCTTATGAAAGAAGAATTATACATTCTACACTCCAGAAAGATAAATATGTGGATACACACAGTGAAGGTGATGAACCATATCGTAAGGTAGTAGTTACATTGAAAAAGGAATATGCTGATTCCGGATATGGAAGCGGATACCGGGGCAATAACAGTAGAAGACGTAACGGCAGGTACAATAACCGCAGTTCATATCGCAGACAGACAGAAAAAGATGATAATGCTTTTGATGGGAAGAGCGAAGAATAAGTAAAAGTGAGGGCTGAGTCATTAGGATTCAGCTCTTTTGTATATATTTATATAAGAAAAAGGAGCAGGTATTATGAATGATTCGGATACTATCGCAGCGATAAGCACCTCTCTTGGTAATGGAGGTATTCATATAATAAGAATAAGCGGTTCTGATTCATTTGATATAATAAAGAAAGTATTCAGAAAAGGAAAATTGTGTAGAGAATTTGATGCGGACCTTTATGATTCGCATACAATACATTATGGATATATATATCATGAAAATAAATGTATTGATGAGGTTATGGTGTCAATATTTAAGGCTCCGGATTCTTATACAAGGGAGGATACGGCCGAGATAAACTGTCATGGAGGTTCATACGTGGCAAAGCGGATTTTAAAGATTGTTACGGACAGCGGGGCAAGGCTGTCTGCTCCTGGAGAATTCACTAAAAGGTCTTTTATCAACGGTCGTATTGATTTGTCTCAGGCGGAAGCCGTCATGGACATTATCAGGTCGCAGAATGAGTACTCGCTTATGGCTTCTGTGAATCATCTAAAGGGAGATATAAAAGAAAAAATAACAAATATAAGAGATGCAATATTGTATCATATTGCATATATCGAGGCAGCTCTTGATGACCCCGAACACTATCAGCTGGGTAATTACGTGACAGACATAAAAGATAAGATAAATGATACAATAAATGAACTTACTTTACTTAATAAAAGCTATGATAATGGAAGGATAATAAATGAAGGTATAACAACCGCAATCATAGGAAAACCCAACGTCGGCAAATCATCATTTCTTAATTTTATAATGAAGGATGACAGAGCGATAGTTACGGATATACCGGGAACGACAAGGGATATAATCGAATACAGCATTAATATCAATAATATAACATTAAATCTTATAGATACGGCAGGTATACATGATACCGATGATCATATAGAGAAGATAGGTATAGAAAAAACTCTTGATGTAATCAAAAAAGCGCAGCTTATCATATGTATGTTTGATATATCAAGAGAATTCGATAAAGAGGATGAGTATATACTTTCTCTCATAAATGATTGCAATTCCATCATACTTTTAAATAAATCCGATTCGGACAAAAGAATGGATACGGAGAATATAAAAACTCATCAAAGGTGTATAGAATTCTCGACAGTAAGCGGAGAGGGTTATGATGAATTTGCAAATATGCTCGAGGACATGTTTCTTAAAGGTAATATTAACATAGAAAATGAAACATATATAACCAATATTCGTCACACGGAGTCAATAGACAATTCCATAAAATCCCTTAAACTTGTTGTGGAGAACATTGAGTCAGGGATGCCTGAGGATCTTATTAGCATAGATATGCTTGACGCTTATAATTATCTTGGGGAGATTACCGGAGATACTATGTCAGATGATCTGATAGATAAAATATTTTGCGAATTCTGTATGGGAAAATAAAGGAGAAAATGAATGCCATGAATAATACATTAGAATATAATTATGATGTAGTGGTCGTTGGGGCAGGTCATGCAGGATGTGAAGCCGCACTCTGTGTCGCAAGGCTTGGTTATAAAACCATTATATTTACGGTAAGTATCGAAAGTATAGCAATGATGCCATGTAATCCCAACATAGGAGGAACCTCAAAAGGTCATCTCGTAAGAGAGATAGATGCTTTGGGCGGTCAGATGGGTATTAATATCGATAAAACATTTATACAGTCGAGGATGCTTAATAAGTCAAAAGGACCGGCGGTGCATTCCCTTAGAGCTCAGGCAGATAAGAAAAATTACTCCTATCAGATGAGAAAGACCCTGGAGAATACATGCGGACTTGATATAAAACAGGCTGAAATATCGTCTATAATAACGGAAGATAATCAAATAAAGGGAGTAAGAACAACCTCCGGAACGATATATTATGCTAAGGCAGTTATATTATGCACCGGCGTATATCTAAAGGCCAAATGTATAAGCGGAAGCGACATATCATATACGGGACCTAACGGGCTTTCGGCTGCCAATAGTCTCTCTCAGTCATTAATTGATAATGGAATAGAGATAAGAAGATTTAAGACAGGCACACCGGCGAGGGTGGATAAAAGAACTATAGACTTCAGTAAAATGAATGAACAAAAGGGTGATGAAACAATCACTCCATTTTCATTTACCAACAAAGAAGAAGATATTAAAAGAGAGCAGATATCATGCTGGCTTACATATACTAATGAACGGACACATGATATAATAAAAAATAATATTGACAGGTCCCCATTATATTCAGGTGTGATAGAGGGAACAGGTCCAAGATACTGCCCTTCAATTGAAGATAAGGTAATGAGGTTCTCTGATAAGAACAGGCATCAGGTATTCATAGAACCTGAGGGAGAATATACCAATGAAATGTACGTCGGAGGAATGTCCACATCACTTCCCGAGGATGTACAATATAGTATGTACCGCTCCGTACCGGGGCTTGAAAATGTGCATATCGTAAGGAACGGGTATGCAATCGAATATGATTGTATCAATCCGTTGCAGTTAAAACAGAGCCTTGAGTTTAAGCATATATCAGGTCTGTTTGCAGCAGGACAGATTAACGGAAGCTCCGGATATGAGGAAGCGGCTGCACAGGGATTGATGGCAGGTATCAATTCTGTAATGTACATCAGGGGAGATAAACCTGTAATTATCGACAGGTCTCAGGGATATATGGGAGTTCTTATAGATGATCTTGTAACAAAAGGAACTAATGAACCATATAGAATGATGACATCCAGGGCAGAATACAGGCTTCTTCTAAGACAGGATAATGCTGACCAGAGACTGACGCCGACAGGATATAAGCTCGGACTCATAGATGAAGAAAGATATCGGGCATATCTGAATAAGATGGATATGATACGTGAGGAACATAATCGTATAAAAGAAGTACACATAAGTCCGTCAAAGGAAGTTAATGATATCCTGGAGTCATATAATACTACACCGATAACGACCGGAATATCGCTTGAAGAACTTATCAGACGTCCGGAGCTTAGTTATAAAAAAACAGCTCCATTTGATAAAAAGAGAAAGATACTTGATGATGATATTACGGAACAGGTAGAGAATATGATCAAATATGAGGGATATATTGCAAGACAGATCAGACAGGTGGAGCAGTATAGAAAAATGGAGAGAAAACTTATACCTGAGGACATTGATTATAACAGTATAGGAAATCTAAGGCTTGAAGCAGTACAAAAATTAAATCAGGTAAGGCCAGTATCGATAGGACAGGCGTCACGTATATCAGGTGTATCGCCGGCAGATGTAACGGTGCTTCTGGTGTATGTCAAAAGTCTGCAGAAAGAGGATAAGAATATATGAAAGATTATATTAAGAAACAGGTAAAGAATCTTCACATTAATCTTAAGGATGAACAGTGTGAAAAACTATTAAAATACTATCAGATGCTGATAGAATACAATAGCAAATGCAATCTTACAGCTATTACAGAATTTGAGGAAGTTATATTAAAACATTTTGTCGATAGTTTGTCGATTGTATACATATATGATATGAATACAGAAGATTCTGTAATAGACATAGGAACCGGAGCCGGTTTTCCGGGAATTCCATTAAAAATTGCTTTTCCACGACTTAAAATGACTTTGGTTGATTCATTAGATAAGAGAGTTTCTTTCTTAAAATCTGTCATAGAGGAGTTGTCCTTGTATGACTGCGAAGCAATACATGCAAGAGCAGAGGAGTTTGGGCATGGAAAAAAAAGAGCTTCTTATGATCTGTGTGTGACCAGAGCGGTATCCAATCTTTCAGTAATATCAGAGTATTGTCTTCCTCTTGTCAGAACCGGGGGATATTTTATTCCATATAAGGGAAGTTCTGTTCAGAAAGAAATATCGAATCATGAAATAGCAGTGGAAGAATTGGGAGGAACTATAGATGATGTTGTAATATATAATCTTCCTGATTCTGATATAACAAGGAGCCTTATTCTTATATATAAGGATAGTGATACTCCAAAAAAATATCCGCGTAGGAATGGAATACCTGCAAAGAGACCTTTATAGATGTTTCACGTGAAACATCTATAAATAACGACAGGAAAATGTTTCACGTGAAACATTTTCGAGTATAAATTAATAATAATTTACTATTTCCTATAGATTAATGATAGCTTTTAGTGATATAATTATCTGGTGATATTTTCAGGAGGATAAAATGGGTAGAATTATTTCCATTGCAAATCAAAAAGGCGGCGTAGGTAAATCTACAACGGCAATCAACCTTTCAGCATGTCTGGCAGAAAAGAAGAAAAAGGTTCTTGTGATTGACATGGATCCGCAGGGTAATACAACCAGCGGATTTGGTGTTGATAAGAATAGAATCGAGAATACTGTATACGAAGTTCTTATCGGTGAATGCGTAACCAAAAAGGCGATAATTAAAGATGTTATAAAACATCTTGATATATTACCGTCCAATGTTAATCTTTCAGGAGCCGAAATCGAGCTTATAGATTCAGAGGAAAGAAGCTATATTTTAAAAAACCGCCTAAAGAACATTAGCAGGCATTATGATTACATAATCATTGACTGTCCGCCGTCACTAAGCATACTTACGGTAAATGCACTGACTGCGTCAGACTCAGTTATAGTTCCTATACAGTGTGAATTCTATGCTCTTGAGGGAATAAGTCAGTTAATGAAAACGATTGACCTGGTGAAGAGCAGACTCAATCCAAATCTTGTATTGGAGGGAGTTGTATTTACAATGTATGATTCGAGAACCAATCTGTCCGCACAGGTTGTGGAAAATGTCAAAGGAAATCTGAAACATAATATATACAAGACAATTATTCCGCGAAATGTAAGACTTGCCGAGGCTCCAAGTCATGGACTCCCAATTAATATGTATGATTCCAGGTCGACAGGGGCAGAGGGTTATAGGATGCTTGCAAAAGAAGTTATTGAATATAAAAAAAGAAGATGAATGAGGTAAATTACCATGGCAGCAAAGAGAGGTTTGGGTAAAGGTATAGATTCTCTTATACCAACAGGAAGCTCAATTGTAAAGGAAAATAAGGATGAGGCAAAATCAATATCCATGCTCAGGATAAGTGAGATTGAACCTAACAAGGCTCAACCAAGAAAAATGTTCAATGAAGACAGACTCAATGAGCTGGCAGAATCAATCAAACAGCATGGAATAGTGGAACCGCTTATTGTGGTAAAGAAGGATGACTATTATGAGATAGTTGCAGGAGAGAGAAGATTTAGGGCAGCTATGATAGCAGGGCTTACAGAGGTGCCTGTCGTAATAAAGGACTATACTACGGAGCAGATTGTGGAGATAGCCCTTATAGAGAATATTCAGAGGGAAGACCTCAATCCGATAGAAGAGGCTAAAGCATACAAGCAGCTCATAGATGAATTCTCGTTGAAACAGGATGAGGTGGCAGAGAAGGTCAGCAAATCCAGAACAGCCATTACCAACGCACTAAGACTTCTTAAACTCGATGAAAGAGTACAGAATATGATCATAGAAGAGTGTATATCAAGCGGACATGCAAGAACTCTTCTTGCGATAGAAGATAAGGATGAGCAGTATGAGATTGCGTGTATGGTATTTGACCAGAAATTAAGTGTAAGGGAAACAGAAAAGTTAATTAAGAAGCTTAATAATAAGGAGAAACCTAAAAAGATAACAGAGTTAGACAATAAGGAAATATACGCTGATTTTGAGGAAAAACTCAGACAGTCAATGGGAACAAAGGTCTCAATCAACAGAAAAAGTAATACAAAAGGTAAAATTGAGATAGAGTATTACTCAGAGACTGAACTTGAACGCATTATAGGATTGATGCTTGAAAATTCTTAGTATTGGAGGAAAAACAGATGATTACAAATGTATTTGAATATATAGGTATTCCGATTGATTATGTTGTAATAGGACTTATTGCAATACAGATAGTTATACTGATAATGCTTATATGCTCGCTTGTGAAGATAGGAAGGATGAAGAAGAATTACAATTCATTCCTAAGTGGTAAGGATGGCAAGTCACTGGAGGATGCAATTATACAGAAATTCAATACAATAGATCTTCTTGATAAATCAGTAAAGGATATATATGAACAGTTAAAGGACATAGATAGGAATCTTCTTATCACATTCCAGAAAATAGGACTTGTAAAATACGACGCTTTCAAAGAAGTCGGTGGTAAGATGAGCTTTGTTCTTGTGCTTCTTTCTAAGGAAAATAACGGAATAATAATGAACTGCATGCACAGTAATTCTGAGGGTTGTTATACGTATGTCAAACGTGTAACAAAGGGTGGAGTAAAGACTGCGCTGTCGAAGGAAGAAGAGAGGGCATTAAGTCTTGCAATCAGCAATAATGGCGAAGCAGATGTGAATATATAAAAAATAAAGCCCTAGAACCGAATATATAATCAATCCTAAGACTTTTGTAAATACACCTTCAGGGGCTCGAACCCTGGACACCCTGATTAAGAGTCAGGTGCTCTTCCAACTGAGCTAAAGGTGCATCTGCTTGTAATCAAACAACAAAAACCATTATATAAGCTAGTAACCAATTATTCAAGTAATATTTTATAAATAATAGATAAATAAAATATTATCTGTGTCGGCGCTTTTTGCTGCCTTTCTCCTTCTTCTGAAGGCAGCAGCAGGCTTCGTCCCATGACCTCATTATTATCAATAATTTCTTATCAAGATGCGAGTTACACGCCGTAATATGCCTGATACATGACCTGATATCCATATATAACTTAAGTCCTTATAAGTGATTTAATATAATATATGCGCTTAGAGTGCATATATCCATTTATCTTGTAATAACCATCCTGCATATCGGGATTCCCTGTGAAGAAAATCTTTCCTCATATTCAGTCATAATATTATCGGTGTTAAAAGGACTATTATGAAGGTCGTAAGTCAACCCATCTATATTCCAGCCGGACTCATTTGCCTGTTCAACGGAAAAATCAAATAGGGAGCGGTTATCGGTTTTAAACACAATATCTCCGGAAGGCGCCAGTATATTATCATAACGTTTAAGAAAACCTGAGGAAGTAAGCCTTCTTTTTGCATGCCTGTCCTTAGGCCAGGGGTCGGAGAAATTCAGATAAATTCTGTCAACCTCACCCTTATCAAATATTGATTCGATATTATCCGCATCAAATCTTATAAATCTAAGATTATCCGGTTCGAAAGATTCCGCCTTTTCTATGGCGCGGATTATGACGCTTGAGAATTTCTCAATACCGACATATATGATATCAGGATTATTCCCGGCATGTTCACATATGAATCTGCCCTTTCCCGTGCCTATCTCTATATATAAAGGGGTATCAGTATCCCTTTTAAAATAACTTCGCCATAATCCTTTTAGCGCATTGGCGTCATTTATCGCATACGGACTATTTTCAATATATTCTCTTGAACCGGGAACATTTCTCAGTCTCATCAGGTATCTTCCTTTCAAAACGTACTAATATAGAGTATAGCGAAAGCCGCAAAAAGAAGCAATAATAAAATGAAAAAGCTGACCCTTGATAGAATTGTTCAAATCGAGTATACTATATTCAATGTAATCAGAATGGAGTAAAACATGAACAAACACATCACTAAAATATTAGTTATATTGATATTAATATCATTTTTTTCTATAAATCTTACTGATATTACGGTGCGGGCAACAGAAGTGACCACATCTGAGACCGGTGAATCGGAGGACTGGCCTAAGGGACCGCAAGTGAAATCGATATCTGCAGCATCTGCCATTGTTATGGAGCTTAATACCGGAACCATATTATACAAGAAAAATATGAATGAAGTACATTATCCGGCCAGTATCATGCCTCCCTTAACGATACGGTTTCGTTCTCCTACAAGGCTGTTAACAGCATAGAGTATGGAAGTTCACATATCGGAGTGGTTGAGGGCGAGCAGATGCGTATGGAGGACTGCCTTTACGGGATAATGCTCATGTCGGCAAATGAAGTGTGTAACGGAGTTGCCGAACATGTTGCGGGAAGCATTGATGCATTTGTGGATATGATGAATGCAAAGGCAGAGGAGCTTGGCTGCAAACATACGCATTTTGCCAATACCAATGGATTGTACCTTGACGACCATTACACTACGGCATATGATATGGCGCTTATATCCTCCGCCGCGATGAAAAACGAGGAATTCAGAAAGATTACGGGAACCAAAACCTATACCATTCCAAAAACCAATCTGAATGATGAGCGTGCCCTGTATAATAAGCACAATATGCTTCACCCCATTAATTATCCTTATGGGTATGACTACTGTATCGGCGGAAAAACCGGTTATACCGATATAGCCAGATATACGCTTGTTACATTTGCAAAAAAAGGAGATATGGAGCTTGTATGCGTCGTTATGAAGACTGCAGGACCTCCAAGCATCGAGCCAAATGAATACACAGATACAATTTCATTGTTGAATTTTGCATTTGACAATTTCACTGTATATCCTATTCAGAATCAAATAAAAAATAAGGACAGGGAAACAGAGTACTCGATATTCAGCAAATATAATACATTATTTGACGAAGAAAATTCACCGCTTTATATAGAAGAGAAGGCCGGAGTCACCCTGCCAAAGGGCGTTGATATATCTAAGGCACAAAGGGATATCTCGCTCTATGATAATGTGGAATACACCGACGGTGTCAACGTGATAGGACAGATAAGTTATACCTATGCCGGAAAGTCGGTTGGCAGTGCAGATATACTGTACGACACACAAAAGGCAGAGACCAATACGCTCAATGAAGATATATCAGAGATTGTAAAACAGACGGAAGATGCGAGTGAAGATGCTGACGAGGTAGAAGCCACAGAAGAAAAGCAGCCACAGAAGGGCATTGATATTAAAATTGTTGTAATCATCATAGTAGCTGTTATAGTTATATCTGCGGTGGCGTTTATACTCATAAGAAGGGCAAGACTTAGAAAGAAGTATCGTGCCTATTATAACAGACGAAGATATAGCTCATACAGGGCTGGAAGGCGAAGAAGGTACAGAAGGTAATTAAACCGGCAAACATGGCCGGCGTTTAGTCGCCAACGGTAAAGAGCCTCTTATTTTCTATTACAGGGATGGCGATCAAATAGAACTCACCAATCCAGTCGGGTATAAAGCCATTCAGAGCTATGTAGGCACTACAACTCTGTCAGGCTTTCCGGCTGTGTGTCAAGCGTCGCTAAGAGGATTCGAACCTCCGGCCTACCGCTTAGGAGGCGGTCGCTCTATCCGGCTGAGCTATAGCGACATTTCTCTGGCAATGCCTTAAAGAGCGATTGCTAGAAGATTATAACACTATATTCTAATAAAGTCAATTAAGATATACCTTTAGTTCGTCTGCTTTATCAGTTTTCTCCCACGGAAGGTTAAGATCGTCCCTTCCGAAATGTCCGTAAGACGCCGTCCGCGCATATATAGGACGTCTAAGGTCAAGCATCTTTATTATACCATCCGGCGTCAGATCAAAATGCTTCCTTACGATATCCGTAAGTTTTGAATCATCAATAACTCCGGTGCCGAACGTATCCACACTCACGGAAGTCGGCTCCGCAACACCTATGGCATAGGAAAGCTGTATCTCGCATCTGGTTGCCAGGCCTGCTGCAACAATATTTTTAGCGACATACCTCGCAGCGTAGGATGCCGAACGGTCAACCTTGGTGCAGTCCTTTCCGGAAAATGCACCGCCGCCATGTCTTGCATAGCCGCCGTAGGTGTCCACAATTATCTTACGTCCGGTAAGGCCACTGTCCCCATTAGGTCCGCCGATAACGAATCTTCCGGTAGGGTTAATGAAGAACTTTGTATTATCATCCACGAGGTCTGAAGGAATGACCTCATCGATTACATATTTTCTTATATCACTGTGAATCTTATCCTGTGTTACATTCTCATCATGCTGGGTGGATATAACTATGGTATCTATGCGAATCGGGGTACCTTCCTTGTCATATTCAACGGTAACCTGGCTTTTGCCATCCGGTCTCAGATAAGGGAGAGTACCGCATTTTCTCACTGCAGCAAGCTTCTTTGTAAGCTTATGCGCCATATATACGGGATATGGCATATACTCAGGCGTTTCGCCGGTCGCATAACCGAACATCATACCCTGATCTCCTGCACCCGTTGATGAGAGGGAATCGCTGTCTGATTTGGATTCGTATGAGTTATCTACACCAAGCGCAATATCGTCCGACTGCGAATCAAGCTTTATGATTATATTGCAGGTATGTCCGTCAAATCCGTATTCCGGTCTGTCGTAACCGATATCGATGATGGTCTTACGCACGATGTCTTCTAAATTAATATCAGCTTTGGTAGTAATCTCGCCCATAACAAGGACAAAATCTGTTGTAATGGCTGTTTCGCACGCCACACGGCTTAGCGGATCCTTTTCAAGAAGAGCATCAAGAACAGCATCGGAGATCTGGTCGCAGATCTTATCCGGATGTCCCTCAGTTACTGATTCAGATGTGAAAAATTTCTTTTCCATCAGGGTTTTCCTCCTTAGACAATACGATAAAAAACAGGATACATTATTTTGCTAAAATCGTCAAGAATAACATGGATTATACGGCGTATTTCCGCTATTTATAAATACTCTGATAAAAAAATTATTTTTTTTTAATTAATCGTTTGAAATTGTTAAGACTTTGTATTATAATAGTCAATAGTAATATTAAACGTGAGAATGGGTATTTATGATAATAAGTTATTTTGAAAAGGATAGGTGGTTAAAGAGTATGAACAGAATACTGATTATTGAGGATGAACTTGCGATTGCAGAACTTGAGAAGGATTATCTGGAGCTTAGTGATTTTCAGGTGGATGTGGAGACAGATGGAGAAGTAGGAGTTAAGAAGGTTCTTGAAGAAGATTATGATATGCTTATACTTGACCTTATGCTTCCGGGAGTAGATGGATTTGATATATGCAGAAGAGTTCGTGAGAAGAAAGAGATGCCTATTATTATGGTATCATCTAAGAACGACGATATAGATAAGATACGTGGATTGGGTCTTGGAGCGGACGATTATATTACTAAACCATTTAGTCCAAGCGAGCTTGTAGCAAGAGTTAAAGCACATCTTTCACGGTATTCGAGACTGGTGGGAAGCAACTCCAATGATAATGAATGCATTGAGATAAGGGGTATACGTATAGACAAGACGGCAAGAAGAGTATTTGTTGATGACGAGGAGAAGATATTTACTACGAAGGAATTTGACCTTCTTACGTTTCTTGCGCAGAACCCTAATCATGTATTTACCAAGGAGGAACTCTTTCAGAAGATATGGGGTATGGAGTCAGTCGGCGACGTTGCGACGGTTACGGTTCATATCAAGAAGATTAGGGAGAAGGTTGAGAAGGATACTTCAAAGCCTCAGTATATTGAGACTATCTGGGGAGTCGGATATCGCTTTAAGATATCATAAATATGAATTAATATGTTCCTGATTGCAGATAATAGGAATATTATTATCTGCCGGGGAATGTATTTATGTATGATGGTATTTTTATCAGAAAAGCTGCTTATTTTATTGGAATTGCTCTTGCGGTATATATTTTATTCAGATATATGCTGCCTTTAGTGGTTCCATTTATTTTTTCGGCCATTATTTCAATGTGGCTGTATCCGCTTGTGGATAAGATAACAAGGAAGGTGCGTATTCCATACAAATTAACCGTCGTTATAACGGTTCTTCTGTTTTCCCTGCTGCTTCTTGCGGGAGTCTCCGGTATAGGTGTGGCGATATTTAATCAGCTAAGGCGTCTGGTCAGCAATATGCCCTTCATACAGTCGGAATTTGATACGTGCGTAAGGCAGATATGCCGGGGCTGTGACGACTGGTTTGGAGTAGGCGGCGGGAAGGCATACAGCATGTATCTGCTGGGTGTGGATTATCTTGGAGAGAACTGGAACGAGAAGATTCTGCCTTTTGTGACCGATAAGGCATGGAGTGTATGCCGGGGCGCGGTATCGGTATTTATCATATTTCTTTTTTTTCTGGTGGGCACATGGCTTATAATGGAGGAATACACCTCGCTAAAAAAAGATATAAAGGACTCCGACGTATACGGAAGAATACAGCCTCTTATATGTGCGGTAAAAGAGACCTTAGGGGGTTATCTTAGAACTCAGGGGATTATCATATGCGTTGTTGCAGTAATATGCAGTGTGGGGCTTTTCATTCTTAAGAATCCATATGCAATACTGATAGGGATAGTTATAGCGGTGCTTGACGCACTTCCGATTCTGGGGAGCGGAAGTGTTCTTATTCCGTGGGTATTTGTCTGTATATTTCAGGGGAAATTTTCATATGCTGCAGTCATCGGTGTGACATACCTTTTGTGCCTATGCGCACGGGAGATATTAGAACCAAGATTAATGGGACGCAGCGTAGGACTGCGCCCCATATATATGATAGTTTCCTTTTATGCCGGCATACAGCTTTTTGGAATAATCGGGGTGATACTCGGACCGGTAGCCATGGTTATCATAAAAGCTGCCTATGAGATGCTCTGCGGTTCCTCAGAGTGAATCAGTGTGTCGCATTATAAGCTTCTCTTACGGCATGAGCCAGCTGGTCTGCGCAGGATGTATTCTTAAAGCCGCATAATATACCGCTGCATTTCTTCTCTATGGCGTCGACAGTCATGCCGTCTACAAGTATGGGAATTGCTTTAAGGTTTCCGTTGCACCCTCCGTAGAATTTGACATTGGTGATTATATCACCGTTAATCTCAAGATCTATCTGCGTACTGCAGGTTCCCTTTGTGTGATATGTATACTTCATTGCGAATCCTCCTTAAAATTTAAAAATAATTCCAACAGCGGCTGCAATTGCTATATATATTATAGGATGCAGCTTAAATATCTTAATGCCGGCAAATAAAATTACGCCGAGTATGAGCGAGCGGTAGTTAACAAGAATCTTATCCGCATTTTCTATAAGAAAAGCCGTCTTTGCTATAGCCATTCCCGAGGCCAGTACAAGCGCCGAGGACGCAGGACGAAGTCCGTAGAATACGTATTGGACTATCTGTGATTCTTTGAACTTATTAAGAATCCCCGAGATGATTTCAATTACAATAATGGAAGGCATAACAAGCGAAAGGGTAGCGACTATGGCGCCGACTATTGCGCCTAACGGACCAAATGCAGTGTATGCGGTATGAAAACCGACATATGCGCTCATATTAACGCCTATCGGTCCGGGTGTGGATTCGGATATCGCAATCATATTGGATATATCATGAGTTGTAAACCAGCCCGTCTTTTCCGACATTTCATACAGAAAAGGAAGCGTTGCAAGTCCTCCGCCTATCGCAAAAAGACCTGTTTTAAAGAATTCATAAAATAATCTAAGATATAGTATCATCAGGAATTCTCACCTCCGTTACTTAATTTTGCTCTTATTTTGCAGACGATGTAGCCCGCAAGACCGGATAATATAACAAGAAGAATCGTCGAGAATCCGGTAAGGAGCGATACAAAGAATACCAGTAAAAATATGATAAGCGTGTAGCGGTCTATCACGGATTTCCCGGTAAGCTTGATAACTGCGTCAAATATAAGGGCACATACTCCGGCGTTAATTCCCCTAAGCGCATGACCCACCACCGTAAGGTCGGCAAATGATTTTAAAAATGCGGCTATGATCATTATTATCACAAGAGATGGAAATACAAGTCCCAGGGTTGCAAAGATGCCGCCTGCGATACCCTTTCTCTTATACCCGACAAATGTAGCGGTATTGACCGCTATAATACCCGGGGTGCACTGCCCTATTGCAAAATAATCCATAAGCTCCTCGTCTTCTGCCCATTTATTTTTCTCAACAAGCTCGCGCTGGAGAAGAGGAAGCATTGCGTAACCGCCGCCAAAAGTAAACAATCCTATCTTGGCGAAGGTAAAGAATAATTTTATATATTCCTTCATAGTACATCTCCATTCCTAAAATAATCTCATTGATAAGATAACATCAAAATTCGCATTTGTCATGTTAAAAGTAGATAAATAATAAATTATGTGTTATCATAAACCAATATTCCATGAAGGGAGTATAAGAATGTATATCGATATTCCTAAAGAGGTCAATGATATAATAGAGATATTCAGAAGAAACGGATACGAGGCGTATGCGGTCGGTGGGTGCGTCCGCGACGCCCTTTTAAATAGGGAACCCGAGGATTGGGATATAACCACATCAGCAAAGCCCGAGGATATTAAAAGGCTGTTCGCAAGGACGATAGATACGGGTATTGCACATGGTACCGTCACAGTAAGGATGAATCACAAAAGCTACGAAGTAACCACATACAGGGCTGATGGCGCATACAGGGACTGCAGGCATCCTGATTCGGTCAGATTCATAAGCAGTCTTAAAGAGGACCTTATGAGAAGGGATTTTACCATCAATGCAATGGCATATGCTCCCGGGGAGGGGCTTATCGATATATACGGCGGAATGTCCGATCTTAATAACCGGACGATAAGATGCGTGGGCGCGCCAAAAGAAAGATTTGAGGAAGATGCGCTAAGAACGCTTCGGGCAATAAGATTTGCAGGGCAGCTTGGATTTGATATAGAGCCGGAGACCTTAAAGGCGGTAAGGGAGGCGGCTCATAGGATCGATAACGTAAGCAGTGAGAGGATAAGAGTTGAGATAACGAAGCTTATAGCGTCGGAGCATCCGGAGAAGCTTATCCTTGCATATGAGAGTGGACTTACGGAAAGATTTCTTCCCGAATGGGACGCCATGATGGTAACGTCACAGAATAATCCCAACCATATATATAATGTCGGAATGCATTCCATAGAGGTCGTAAGGTGGATTGGAAGACATTATGTGGGGGATGATGAAAGGGAAAAGAGAATACTTTTGTGGAGCGCACTGCTTCATGACGTGGCAAAGCCCGTATCAAGAACGGTGGATGAGGAAGGGATGGACCATTTTTACGGACATCCGGCGCGCGGAAGCAAACTTGCAAAAAGTATACTAAGGCGGCTCAAATTCGATAATTACACGACGGATATGGTATCGAGAATCATATATTATCACGACCACAGATTTGACGGCAGCAGAAAACAGACAAGAAAATTCATAAGCAGGGCGGGGATGGATATAATGCCGTATCTTCTTATGCTTATGGAGGCGGACGTCATGGGACAAAGCGATTTCTTCAGAAATGAAAAGCTTATGCTGCTTAAAGAAACAGCAAAATGCGTGGAGGATATTATAGCGGATAACGAATCAGTTAGTATAAAAGATATGGATATTAACGGAAGGGATATAATGCAGCTTGGCGTGTCCGAGGGAAAGTTTATCGGAGAGATACTAAACGAGCTTTTTGCGGACATAATAGAAGAACCGCTTCATAATAACAGAGAATACCTGCGTAAGCGAGCAGAAAAAATAATTTCAGAAAAAATGTAGGAAACCGCAAGGTCTTAACGAAAGGATGTGTGGGGAGGATAATTTAATATGCACGATCAGGAATTAATTGATCTGATTTGTAGAATTTTATAATAACATAGACCGGTACGAGCAGACTAAGGGAAGCGTAAAATCATTTTTGTGCGTTATAGCGAAACATAAGTCCATAGATATGTTCAGAAAGAAGAGCAGGGATATAAGAAACGTATCGGTGGATGAGTTTGATGCGGCAACCATGTTCCCTCACGAAGAAATAGAGTCATATGTCAGAGAGGAATATGGCTCAGAATCTGATTCGAAGGATAAAAAGAATAAGGACAGAGAGGATGATACCGCCGGTACGGACGATGATGTGCAGACGGGTGATTACGGTAAGCTTACGACACTTTCATCAGATGAGATAGATGATGTGTTCCGTGATTATGCCAACGAGATAGACATGGACGCACTGGAGATATACTACGATACACTTGAAGCCATGGTCTCTGACTGCGACTATATAGTAAGGGGAGAGAAGGTCTCGCAGTCTCTCAAATCCACTGAAAAGAAATATCAGTATACGCTGGTTGCAAAATATGAGGTAGCGTGTGTCCTTCAGGATAATACGGGAAAGGATATCTCCGAGGATATAAAGGTAAATGAAAACATACTTATAGATGAAAAGAAAGAGTTAGTGACATACGTCGGCGGTTATAATTATATGAAAAATGGCGCGGAATACATACTATTTCTCAAAAAGTCTGAAAAAGGGTATTACGACATAGCCGGGCGGATATACGGAAAGGTGCCGCTTAACGAGAATGAAGATGCATTATATATAGACGGCAGCTATTCTCAGGAAGAGTATATAAAAAATATATACAGAATAATCGATTTTGCACGTGAAAAATATACCGAATAAGTTCTATATTATGAACCCCCTGCATACATTTATGTATAAAGGGGGTTTTATAATGGCAGGATATAAAAGATGGATTTCTTATATATATTCATACGAGAACGGCGAAAAAAAGCAAAATATAGGATACGCAAGAATCGAGACACGGGATAAGAATCTTAAGGTGACCATCCACATCAATGTGTTAAGCGTAAACGACCCCATGAAAGTATACCTTTATGTGAGGGAAAACGGCGATATAAAGGGCATTTGCATGGGAGAGATAGTCTTAAAGAACGGAGTGGGAGAAGCCGTATATATCACGGACGCGCAGTCGATAGCGGACAGTACATACGGAATAGGCGACGTCTGCGGGCTGATTATATTCCATAACGAGGGCAGATATTTCGGCTCGGAATGGGATGATAGGCCCATTATCCTTGCAAATGGCGTGGAGCGCGTACATGTGGATAAAAAGGAGATTGTACCTGAGGAGTCCGCAGAGGATGTTGAGATATGTTCCCTTTATGAGGAGTCTAATCCGGCAGAAAAGCTTTTATCGGAATATCCCAGAATGTATCCGTTTGACGATAACAGGATGCAGTCATGCGTAAGGATAGAGCCTCAGGATATAGGCAGACTTCCCATAGAAGCGTGGTCGTATGCCAACAACAGTTTCCTCCTTCACGGTTATTACAGTTATCGGCATCTTGTGCTTATGAAAACTGCGGACCCCATGCATCCGGCATACTATATAGGAGTTCCGGGTATCTATCGCAATAAGGACGAGTTCATGGCAAAAATGTTCGGATTCGAGCTCTTTAAACCGATGAGCGAAAAGGAGGATATGAGCGGGGAATTCGGGTACTGGTGCGCGCCCATAACGGATATTGTGTTGTAACATCCGGGGATACGTGGTAACATGGATAATATACAAAAAAGGAAAGATAATAATGACAGACAGTATAACGGATGAAAAATACATGAAAGAAGCGCTAAGGCTTGCAAAGAAGGCCTATGCCATTAACGAAGTACCGATAGGCTGCGTCATCGTGCATGAGGACAGGATAATAGCGCGCGGATACAATAAAAGAAACAGTGTAAAAAGTACTCTTGGACATGCTGAGATAGAAGCCATCAAAAAAGCAGGGAAAGTCATAGGTGACTGGCGGCTTGAAGACTGCGTCATGTACGTTACGCTGGAGCCCTGTCCCATGTGTGCGGGAGCCATAATACAGGCAAGGATTCCCAAAGTGGTCATAGGGTGTATGAACCCGAAGGCAGGCTGTGCAGGTTCCGTAATCAACCTTCTTTGCATGGATGGATTTAACCATAAGGCAGAAGTCGTATATGATGTGCTTCAGCCCGAATGCAGCGGTATATTGCAGGATTTTTTTAAGAAACTTCGCAAAGAAAAATAGGTTTTAAAGTTGACACTACTACTAATAAACAGTATACTAACTATGCAACTATGTCTTAACATTTCCGTGCAGCCGGGGAGTTAGCGGTGCCCTGTACCTGCAATCCGCTACAGCAGGGGTGATGTCCGGTCTAGGGTTCGTAGTTTGGGAGCTGCCCTTTTAAAGGGATGTTGACGTTTGGGTCTTGCGCAACAGATGCTTGTGAACCGTGTCAGGTCAGGAATGAAGCAGCACTAAGCAAAACCATCTGTGTGCCGTAAGGGCGCCTGAACTGAGTCCGCTTTGGAGGTAACGTCCCGGGTTATGTACTCGAAACAGGACGCACGGATTTTTATTATATGTAATTACATATGAGGAGTATAAGTTATATGAGCAGATACGAGGACAGATTAAAGATAGATCAGCTTGGTAACTTTCTTGAGGAAGGAAAGCATGACAAGGCGCTTGAGATAGTACAGGAATTTGATCAGGATAAGATAAAGGAGACGCCTGAGCTTAAGCTTTTTGCTGAGGTATACAGCGCCAATGGCATGTATACAAAGGCGAGGGATATATACAGAACGATATATGAGAGGATAAGTACCAGAAGGATACTGTATAAGCTTATTATGCTGTGCATCAGGTGCGACAGTCTGTCAGAGGCAGAGAGTCTGTATCAGGAATATATTACTAAGGATAAGAAAAGCGTGGACAGGCTTACCCTAAGATACAGGATAGATAAGGCGGGCGGAGCCGATACCGAGGTGCTTATAAAGGACCTTGAGGCCATAAAGGAAGAAGAATATATCGAGGAGTGGGCATATGAGCTTGCAAAACAGTATCACAAGGCGGGCATGATAGATGAATGCATAAGAGAGTGCCACAATATAACAGTGTGGTTTGACGGCGGAGAGATAGCAGGCAAGGCAAAGCTTCTTAAGATGCATTATGACGGTAACGTAAGCGACGAAGTCATAGAAGATTTTCAGGAGAGTATAAGTGCGGACATACGCTCATTTATGAATGAGGAGCTGCCAAAGGAGCAGAATAAGACAGAAAAAGAGGATACGGTATATATAAATGATAACACCGTGGATATGAAATCGGTTCTTACGGATAATATAATATCTGACCTGATGTCGGATATAAGAACGGATACGGAAGCAGTGCAGTCTGATGGCACGGCCGTTACGGCTGATTCGGCTGAGACAGCTGATACGAGTGACGCAGCCGGTACAGACGAAACCACTGCGGCACAGGGGACGCCTGAGATGACAGAGACTGTGGAAGCTGTAGAGCATACGGAGCCTGTGGATACTGTAACGGGACTTTCAAAGTATGGACAGAGCATACCGTACACACATGTAAAGACGCTGTTTAAGGGTATCAGCGAGAATCCTAAGCCGCCTGTCAATATAGCAATTGCCGCATCAGAGCCGACATATTATCTTACTATTGTAAAAAAGATAACAAAAGAGCTTCAGAACAGAGGCTATATGGGCGAGGATAAGATAAAGATTGCTAAGATAAGTGCGGATATGCTCAATACACTGAGGCTTGATGAGCAGATAGACGAGCTTCTGGGTTCATGCATAATGATAGAAGGAGCGTCAAAGATGAATGCGCAGACGATAAACAGCATCATAAGAGTGTTGGATGTGTATTCCTCAAAGATCATAATCATACTTATCGATGATGAAGAACAGCTATCCAAGATGCTGTTTAAAGAAGAGATTTTAAAGAATCAGATAAGGTATTTTGTAGCAGTATAATTTTTATCAAAACAGTACAATATAATTTCATAACAGATGCGCTGGTGAGTAAAGAATATACATCAGCGCATTTGTAACGAGATAAAAAAAAGGCTTTCGCTAAATAATAATGTATGCTATACTACAAGCATTGAACAGGAAAAGCTGACAAATTTATGACATATATCAGACGCGAATTATAAAAAGGTGGTAGGTTATGGATCAATATATAATCAAAGGCGGCAAGCCGTTAGTCGGAGAAGTTATCATAGGAGGGGCGAAGAATGCGGCTCTTGGAATACTTGCAGGAGCAGTTATGGCAGACGAGCCCGTTGTCATAGAGAATCTTCCTGATGTATGCGACGTCAATGTACTGTTGGATGCGATCGCAGGGATTGGCGCCGTGGTTGAAAGGATTGACAGACATACCGTAAGAATCAACGGAGGAACTATATCATCCCTGTATGTGGATTATGAATATATCAAGAAGATAAGAGGCTCATACTATCTTCTGGGAGCTCTTTTGGGCAAATACAGAGAGGCGCAGGTTGCGCTCCCCGGAGGGTGCAATATAGGAAGCAGGCCGATAGACCAGCATAAGAAAGGATTTGAAGCGCTGGGAGCAAAGGTTAAGATCGAGCAGGGCGGTATCATAAGCGCGAGCGCTGAGGCGCTAAGAGGTGGACACATATATCTTGACGTGGTCTCTGTCGGAGCTACGATCAATATAATGCTTGCGGCGTGCATGGCAGAGGGAAGAACCATTATCGAGAATGCTGCAAAGGAGCCGCATGTGGTTGACGTTGCAAACTTCCTGAACAGTATGGGGGCCAATATAAAAGGAGCAGGAACGGACGTAATCAGGGTAAGAGGAGTTGCAAGACTGCACGGAAGCACGTATTCGATAATCCCCGACCAGATAGAGGCGGGAACATTCATGCTTGCGGCAGCAGCTACTAAGGGAGATATCCTTGTAAAGAATGTTATACCGAAGCACCTTGATGCGATATCGGCAAAGCTTATAGAGATAGGTTGCGAGATAGAGGAATTTGATGATGCAGTAAGAGTAGTGGCCAAGAGACGTCTTTCGCACACCAATGTTAAGACGCTTCCGTACCCCGGATTCCCTACGGATATGCAGCCCCAGATATCTACGCTTCTTGCCATGTCTGATGGAACAAGCGTGGTGACGGAGAGCATATTTGAGAACAGGTTCAAGTACGTTGCCGAGCTTGCACGCATGGGAGCGGATATAAAAGTAGAAGGTAATATGGCCGTGATTAACGGCGTTGATAACCTAATGGGAGCGGCGATAAGCGCGCCGGACCTTCGCGCCGGAGCAGCGCTTGTGCTTGCGGGCCTGGTCGCAGAGGGATATACCATACTGGATCAGATATCTTATATAGAGCGCGGTTACGAGCGATTTGAGGAAAAGCTTACGGCTCTTGGAGCAAGCATGAAAAAGATAGACATCAATGATGAAAGAGAACTTAAAAAATTTAAATTACAGGTAAGCTGATTATTTGGAAGGAGATATTACACATGGCAAAGGAAAAGAAATTGGTCGAGATGGTAACGCCAATGAGTGAAGATTTTGCAAAATGGTATACGGACGTAGTTAAGAATGCAGAACTCATAGAATATTCGGGAATTAAGGGATGTATGATACTAAGACCTAACGGATATGCGATATGGGAGAATATACAGAAAGAGCTTGACGCGCGCTTTAAGGCAACGGGCGTTGAGAATGTATATATGCCGATGTTCATTCCGGAGAGTCTTCTTCAGAAGGAAAAGGAGCATGTTGAAGGTTTTGCACCAGAGGTTGCATGGGTAACGCACGGAGGAAGCGAAGAGCTTACGGAAAGATTATGCGTAAGACCTACATCTGAGACACTTTTTTGCGACCTGTATTCCAATATAGTACAGTCCTACCGTGACCTTCCAAAGGTATACAATCAGTGGTGTTCGGTAGTAAGATGGGAGAAGACCACAAGGCCTTTCTTAAGAACAGCGGAGTTTCTGTGGCAGGAGGGACACACGGCACATGCCACGGCCGAGGAGGCAGAGGAAAGAACCATTCAGATGCTTAATGTATATGCCGACTTCTGTAAGGATGTTCTCGCCATACCGTTACTTAAGGGTAAGAAGACGGATAAAGAAAAATTTGCGGGAGCGGCCGCTACATATACTATTGAGGCTATGATGCACGACGGTAAGGCTCTGCAGTCAGGAACAAGCCATAATTTCGGAGACGGATTTGCAAAAGCATTCGGCATCCAGTACACGGACAGTAATAACGAACTCAAATACGTGCATCAGACATCATGGGGCATGTCAACGAGAATCATAGGAGCCATAATCATGGTACATGGAGACGATTCGGGGCTCGTACTGCCGCCGGTGATTGCGCCTACGCAGGTAATGGTCATTCCGATTGCACAGAAGAAAGAGGGCGTTCTTGAGAAAGCCACAGAATTAAAGGACGCACTTCTGGCAGCAGGATTCAGGGCAAAGATTGACGATTCTGACAAGAGTCCGGGATGGAAGTTCTCAGAACAGGAGATACTGGGCATACCGGCAAGGATAGAGATCGGACCTAAGGATATTGAGGCGGGACAGTGTGTTATCGTACGAAGAGATACGCGCGAAAAGACAGTAGCGCCTATAGAAGAGGCGCCTAAGATGCTTGCGCAGATCTTAAAGCAGGAGCATGAGGATATGTATAACCGCGCGTATGAGCATCTTCACAGCAGCCTGTACGATGCAACCGACTATGAAGAATTCAAGGACACAGTAGCCAATAAACCGGGATTCGTAAGAGCCATGTGGTGCGGCGACGAAGCCTGCGAGCTTAAGATAAAAGAGGATACAACCGCAACATCAAGGTGTATCCCATTTGAACAGAAGAAAATCTCAGACGTATGCGTATGCTGCAAAAAGCCTGCAAAGCATATGGTATACTGGGGCAAGGCGTATTAATATGCGCTATACGAATCTGTTTGATGAAGAGTCATATCTGTAATCAATTTCTGAAAGCTTCTCTGTTATGCTGTGTTTATCCAGCAACAGAGAAGCACACAGATTATCAAAACTATCGTATTCATCCCTCAAAAGAGTATTAATGTAACTTAAAAGCATAACAGGATCATTTGGAATATTCAAAGCGTCATTCCCCTTTCGTGATTATACATAAATATTTTTCCAATATTGTAGCATACTAATCTGTATATTGGAATGGAGTTGATCAGTATGTTAAAGGAAATATCGGAATTTGTGACGGAGTATGATAAGAACAGACAGAATATTGAGAATCTCATACATGTAAAGGACAGCTTTGACGTCATGGAGAAGGAACTTATCGTCGGGGAAAGAAAGGCGGCGTACTACTTTATAGACGGGTTCTGTAAGGATGATGTCATGGAAAAGGTCATGGAATTCCTGTATAAGATAACGGCGGAGGAGATGCCGGATAGCGCAGAGGAATTCATAAAAAAACATATGCCGTATGGCGAGATAAGTCTTATAAGAAGCAGGAAGGATTTTCTGCAGTTGTATATGTCGGGCATACCGGTGCTTCTGGTAGATGGATACAGCGCGCTTATCGCAACGGATTTTCGAGAGTATCCGGCAAGGAGCGTAAGTGAGCCCGAGAAGGATAAGGTTATGAGGGGCTCAAGGGATGGATTTGTCGAGACCCTTGTATATAATACCGCTCTCATCAGAAGAAGGATACGCAATCCCAAACTTGTGATGAAGATATTCTCGGTTGGGAAAAGCTCAAGAACGGACGTAGTCATTTCATATATATCTGACCGGATTGATGAAAAGATATTAAAACAGGTTGAAAAAAGGATAAATGCAATTAACGTGGATTCGCTTACCATGAATCAGGAAAGCTTTGTCGAATGCTTCTACCCGCACAGATGGTATAATCCGTATCCCAAATTCAAATTCTCAGAAAGACCGGATGCGACAGCTGCCTGCATCTTAGAGGGCAATATCGCAATTCTCGTGGATAACGCGCCGTCCGCCATAATCGTGCCAACCTCCATATTCGATATAGTGGAGGATGCGGATGATTATTATTTTCCACCCGTTACGGGAACGTATTTGAGACTCTCAAGGTTCCTTATCAATATAGCGGCGCTTCTTCTGTCGCCGACATTTCTTTTATTAATCAATAATCCCGGATATATACCGGACTGGCTTGCCTTCATCATGATAGAAGACGCAGTCAATATCCCCGTCATAGTCCAGCTTCTTCTGCTTGAATTTGCAATAGACGGGATGAGGCTCGCCTCGCTTAACACGCCCAATATGCTAAGTACACCCCTAAGCGTCGTCGCAGGTATAGTACTCGGGGATTTTACGGTAAGCTCAGGCTGGTTTAATTCCGAGGTTATGCTGTATATGGCATTTGTCGCAGTGGCGAATTATACCCAGGTTAATTTTGAACTGGGATACGCGCTTAAGTTTATGAGGATAATAACCCTTATCGCAACGCAGCTGTTTGGAATATTCGGTTATATAGCCGGAATCATACTCGCCATAGCCGGACTGGTATTCAATAAGACCTTCAGCGGAAAAAGTTACCTCTATCCGCTCATACCGTTTAACGCCAGATATATCCTCAGAAGATTCTTCAGAGTAAGCCTTCCGGGGAGTGAAAAACAATAAGAAAGCTTCGCGGGAATTGACATACCTGTCAGAATGATTATATAATGGTTTTGGGTATATTCAGGAGGAGATAAGAAAGCTTGGTAAAGTAAAAGTGAGTATCACCAATATGAATATTACTGATGTACAGGCGACGGTGGATGTTTCGTCACAGCCGGCGATAACGACAGTTCCGACGCCGCAGAATACGGCGGCTCCTGAGGCGACCGCTGCTCCTGCGGCAACAGAACCGCCTGCACCAACCGATACCGCAGCGCCGGAGGGCACGGATGATTCGATAGTTAAGAATTTCCCGGGAGATTATAACGACGCGCTTAATGACAATAATGTACCGCACCTTCATTTTGTATTCGAGGGCGGACACGACGGCAAGGTATATAAGCCGGGAATGTATAATTTCTTCAGACGTATCTTCCATAGCGCAGAGTGATGGAAAGGTTATGAACATATGGATAAGAACTGTCGCGCCGATATCAGTCGGCATGACAGTTCTTTGCTGACTTAGGAGGTCGTATGTATATAATAGCAGGACTTGGTAATCCGGGCATACAGTATGCAGGAACGAGACATAATATGGGTTTTAATGTTGTAACGAGAATTGCCGATGATTATAATATGCAGATTACAATAAGGGAACATAAGGCGCTTTGCGCTAAGGGATTCATAGAAGGGCAGAAGGTTTTACTTGCGATGCCGCAGACATATATGAATCTGAGCGGACAGAGCATAAGGGAGCTTGTGAATTATTACAAGATAGATCCGCGCACCCGGCTTATGGTAATATATGATGACATAAGCATGGACGTTGGAAGGATAAGGATGCGTGCAAAGGGAAGTGCGGGCGGACATAACGGAATCAAGAATATCATAGCAGAGCTTAAGACGGATGAATTTCCGAGGATGAAGGTCGGAGTAGGTAAGAATCCCGAGGGAAGAGAGCTTACAAGCCATGTGCTTGGAAGATTCAGCGACAGCGAGAATGAGATTATGAGAAAGATGCTCGCAAGGGGAAGTGACGCATGCAGGGATTATATACTGTACGGCATAGACGAGGCTATGAACAGATATAATAATTGACGGGAGAACGCAGTGAAAGCATTAACGGAACCATTACCTGAGCTTGCCGAATATGCGGAGGCAAAGGACAGTATAAGGAAGAAAAATACGCCGATATTCATATCGGGCTGCGTGGATACGCAGAAGTGCCATCTGATAAACGGACTTGGAAGCGGATTCAGATACAAGGTCATAATTACATACAGCGAGGCCAAGGCAAGAGAGCTCTATGACGACATGAAGTTATATAAGGAGCCTGTTTTTTGCTACCCTTCAAAAGATATAATATTCTACAGCGCAGACGTGCACGGACGCACGATAGTCAGGGACAGGATGCGCATCATGAAGCGCCTGCTTAATGAAGAAGAGGCCGTAATCATAACAACACTTGACTGCGGCATGGAAAGCTGTATACCATTTGAGTGTTACAAAAAGCACATGATACATTTTAAGAAGGATGAGGACATAGACCTTACGGCGCTTATGAGGGAATTATATTCTCTCGGATATGAGAATACCACGCGCGTGGAGAGCGCGGGACAGTTTGCGGTGCGCGGCGGTATCATAGATATATTTCTTCTTACGGAGGAGGTTCCCTACAGGATTGAGCTCTGGGGCGATACCATAAATGCCATATATGCATTTGATGCGGAAAGCCAGCGGAGGATAGAAGCCGTAGACGAATTCATGCTGTATCCGGCAACGGAGGTAATGGCTGATGAGGATACGATAGAAAAAGGGCTAAAAAAGATAGAAGAGGAACGCGACGAAGCAGTAAAAAGATTCAGAAAAGAACATAATCCCGAGGCGGCGCACAGACTCTCGCAGGCCGTAAGGGAGCTTAAGGAGAATATAGAATACTATAAAGGTATGGCAGGGCTTGAGGGATATCTGCATTATTTTTATGACGAGACGGAATCATTTTACGATTATTTTCCGAAAGATGAGACGATATTCTTCATAGACGAGCCTAATATGAGCTATGAGCACGGCGCAAGCATAGAGCTTGAGTTCGGGGAGAGCATGAAAAGCAGGCTTACCCAGGGCTACATCCTTTCCGGACAGATGAAGATAATGACACCGGCACAGGCCGTGTATGCAAAGCTTGCGCTAAGACATACGGTGATGCTCTCGGTTATCGATACAAGACCCAGAAACATGTCATACGAAGCGGCGTATTCGCTCAGCGTGCAGTCGGTACAGTCATATAACGGCAAATTTGACATAATGGTCAATGACCTTAAAAGGTGGAAGCAGAACGGCTACAGGGTCCTGGTGCTGTCGGCATCAGCCACAAGGGCAAGAAGACTTGCAAATGACCTGTGCGAGAACGGACTCAGCGCATTCTACAGCGAGGACGAGGACAGAGTTATACATCCGGGAGAGATAATGACTACGTACGGAGCAGTACACAAGGGATTCTTCTATCCGCAGATAAGATTTGCCATCGTAACAGAGGCAGATATATTTGGCGATAAAAAGGTACGTAAAAAGAAAAAAAAATATAACGGCAAGGTCATACAGAGCTTTGCCGAGCTTAGCATAGGTGATTATGTAGTTCACGAGAATCACGGACTTGGCATATACAGGGGTATACAGAAGATAGAGACCGAAAGGGTCATAAAGGATTATCTCAAGATAGAATATGCAAAGGACGGCGTCCTGTACATCCCTGCAACAGGTCTTTCAAGTCTGCAGAAATACTCCTCCGCATCGGATGAGGGCAAGAGAAGGCCAAAGCTCAATAAGCTTGGTTCACCCGAATGGAACAGGACAAAGACAAGGGTGCGCACAGAGATAAAGGACATAGCAAAAGACCTTGTGGAGCTGTACGCCAAAAGACAGGAGAAGAAGGGATACAGGTATGGCAGCGACACCGTATGGCAGAAGGAGTTTGAGGAAATGTTCCCGTACGAGGAGACAGAGGACCAGCTTAGCGCCATACAGGACGTCAAAAGGGATATGGAAAGCTCCCGCATAATGGACAGACTGATATGCGGAGACGTAGGATACGGCAAGACCGAAGTGGCGATAAGAGCTGCATTTAAGGCAGTTTCGGAGGGAAAGCAGGTCGCATATCTCGTGCCGACCACGATACTTGCCCAACAGCATTATAATACATTCATACAGAGAATGAAGGATTATCCGATTAATATAGAGATGCTCTCAAGATTCAGAACGCCTGCACAGATAAGGGAGAGCCTTAAGAAGATGAAAAAGGGCGCGACGGACATAGTCATAGGCACCCACAGACTCCTTTCAAAGGATGTGACATTTAAGGACCTTGGACTTCTTATCATAGATGAGGAGCAGAGATTCGGCGTAACGCATAAGGAAAAAATAAAGCAGATAAAAGAGAACATAGACGTTATCACACTGTCTGCAACTCCCATCCCAAGGACACTCCACATGAGCCTTGTGGGCATAAGGGACATGAGCGTACTTGATGAGCCGCCGGTCGACAGACTGCCGGTGCAGACCTTCGTCATGGAGCACAATGATGAGATAATACGCGAAGCGATAACAAGGGAGCTTTCACGCGGAGGACAGGTATACTACGTATACAACAGGGTCAATAACATAGACGTCATAACCAATAACGTCGCAAGGCTTGTGCCCGAAGCAAACGTCACATTCGCCCACGGACAGATGAGCGAACGCACGCTCGAGGGCATAATGTTCGACTTCATACATGGGGATATCGACGTACTGGTATCGACCACCATCATCGAGACGGGCCTTGACATCGCCAATGTCAATACCATAATAATCGACGAGGCCGACAGAATGGGACTGTCACAGCTTTATCAGATAAGGGGAAGGGTTGGACGCTCCAACAGAACGGCGTACGCATTTTTAATGTACAAGCGCGACAAGATGCTTAAGGAAGAGGCAGAAAAACGACTTGCCGCCATCAAGGAATTCACAGACCTTGGAAGCGGATTCAGGATAGCCATGCGCGACCTTGAGATAAGGGGAGCCGGCAACATACTCGGCGCAGAACAGCACGGACACATAGAAGCGGTCGGATACGATATGTACTGTAAGATGTTAAATGAGGCAGTAGCCGCCCTGAAGGGAGAGAAGGAAGAAGAGGAAACATTTGAGACATCGGTAGAGATGGAGGTTGACGCATATATCCCCGCATCCTATATAAAAAGCGAAGCCAATAAGCTTGAGATGTATAAGAGGATTGCCGATATTGAAAATGAAGCAGAGCTTAACGACTGTAAGGATGAGCTGTGCGACAGATTCGGGCACTACCCGGATAGCGTATCCAATCTTATGGAGATAGCGCTTATAAAGGCCATGGCTCATGAGGTGTACGTAACCCAGCTTACATACAAGAGGGATACGTCGGGTCTCAGGGATAAGAAGCCGAAGGACATCATAACCTTCATGCTGTATGAGAATGCACCATTTAACATCAATAATATCCCCATCTTTATGTCCGGAGAGGGAAAGCACCTTAAATTCGATACGGAGGGCAAGCCAAGATTCATATACCGATTGCAGGACGGAGAAGAACTGTTTGCGAGGATAAAGGAACTGCTGATAAAAATGAAGATACTGCTTAGAGAAAGCGAGGACGAGTGATGAAAAAAATACACATATTCATATACCTGTGCCTGTCTGTGATGCTTATGACTGTGTGCGGATGCAAAAACGACAAGGTCAATACGATAGAATCCGATAGCAGCAATGCAGAGAAAGCGGCGGATGTAGAGGATAAAAGACTTACGGCAGAGTCCGCAGTAATATCGGTGGGCGATGAGAAGGTGCGCTACGACGAATTCCTCGTATACATGTATATACTCAATAACCGCTATGAAAGCTCCATGGGAGAGGATATATGGTCCTATAGGCTTCCCGCAGGCAGAAGCCTTGAGTCCCTTGCAAAAGAACAGACGGTAAGCCTTATAACAGAGCTTAAGATAATATCACGTAAGGCTAAGGAATACGGGATAGAGCCCGGAGAGGACGAAAAGGAGAGTATCAGACAATACGCAGAGGAGCTGTATGCGGATATCCAGAAAGAGGATAGGTCGGCCTATATGCTTACAGTGGATAATATAGCCTCCGTGTACATGGAAAATGATATAGCAGATAAGGTGTATACCTCATGTATCGGTGGAGTGGACACCAATATAAGCGATGAAGAGGTAAAGCAGATTACGGTACAGTATATATATACCACCGACGCCCGGAAGGCACAGAAGATACGACAGAGGGCTGGAAAGCGAAAAGACTTTGCGGCCCTTGCAAGGGAAACCACCGAGGCAGACGGCATAGATATGACCCTTGGCAGGGGTGATGCGGGAACGGAGTTTGAGAACGCCGCATTTGCACTTAAGAGCGGAGAGATGAGCCAGGTAGTTCAGGCGCCGGAGGGATATTATATAATATACTGCGTAAGCGATTATGAGCAGGAGCTTACAGCCATAAAAAAAGAAGAGATAATCGCAGCCAGGCAGCAGGAAATATTTGAGGAACAGTATTCACAGTGGCGAAAAGAATGCGATATACAGATAAGCAACCTGATATTATAACTTGTGGATATGATGAAAAAAGACTTTTTCATGATGTATAGTGATGTTTTTACCATAACTTCTTGGAATCAATGAAAAAAGAGGTATAATGTTATGACGGATAAAGAATTCAGACACCTACGTCGTGCAGATCTGATTGATATAATCTATGAATTACAAAAGAATTCCGATAAGCTTCAACACGAGAATGACACTTTAAGAAGACAGCTGGAGGATAAGGAGCTTAAGATATCGAAGGCTGGATCGATTGCCGAAGCGGCAGTGAGCCTGAACGGCTTTTTTGAGTGCGCTCAGGCAACGGCCAATCAGTATCTGCAGGAGATACACCGTGTCAGGATTAAGACAGAGCAGAAGCTGGAGCAGGCAGAGGCTAAGGCTGAAGCGATTATAGCAGACGCCACAGAAGAGGCGAAAAGGATAATAGAAGCTGCGCAGGCAGAGAGCGACCGGATGTCCGGACATACGATATCTGCTCAGGAAGAGCAGCCGGAGGTGGTTGACGATGCACGGCAGAAAAAGCAGGCGTAACGGTCGGGTACAGCTTCCTTCACTAGAGCAGGTGGAGGGCGAGAAGATGCGTCTCTTACGCAGAAGCCGGTACATAAAGACACTCGTTACGACGATAGCGTCACTGCTTGTGGTAGCGGCAGCGGCAGTACTTGTGGCGACACTGTTCCTGCCGGTCCTGCAGGTGGCGGGTACGAGCATGGAGCCAACGCTCAATAACGGCGATATTATACTGCTCGTTAAGACGAAGGATTTTGATACCGGACAGATGATAGGATTCCGCCAGGATGGCAAGATCATCCTAAAGAGGGTAGTCGGAGGTCCGGGAGATTATATTATAATTGATGAAGAGGGTAATGTATTCGTCAACGGAGAGCATATCGAGGAACCGTATATTACGGACAAGAGCAGGGGGAATTGTGACATAGAATTCCCGTATCAGGTTCCCGATGAAGCGTACTTTGTGATGGGAGACCACAGGTCAGTGTCGATTGACAGTCGTAACAGCGCTGTGGGATGCATTCAGAATGACCAGATCATAGGAAGGGTTATGTTGAGAATCTGGCCGCTAAAAGCCATTTCGTTGATTTTTTAAGGAAAGAATGATGAGAAACATTATAGAGAACTGTTTAACCCAACTTAACAATTACAGAATGAGACAGCGAAGAAAGACGGTACTGGTTTTGACCCTGTCTATATTTGTCGTTGCAGGAGTAAGCTGGTCTCTGCACCTCAATGGAGAGAGTCAGACTCCCGGCATATATTGTGGTGAAACCGACCCGCCCCATACACATACACTCGCATGTTACTCTAATCCGGAGGCAGACGTCGAGACCGAGGATGACTGGGAGAAGACAATGTCCGAGGTCCTCCTTAGCGGGGCGTACGGCGAGGATGTGATTGCGATAGCACAGACACAGCTTGGCTATAGTGAAAGCCGGGCTAATTATCGTGTCGAAACGGACGAGGAGGGCACGGAGCTCATAAAGGGCTACACACGCTACGGCGCCATGTATGATGATGCCTATATGGACTGGGACGCCGCATTCGTGAGCTTCTGTCTGGAGTATGCGGGAGTATCTGCCGAAGAATTTCCATATGGGACGAACGTCACGGATTGTGTAAAGGCTCTTACGGATGCAGGTAAGGGGCTGTATGTTGAGGCAGCAGGATACGTACCCGCTAAGGGAGATGTGGTATTCTTCGATACGGATGATGATGAAGTGACGGATCATATGGGCCTTGTGTCGGAGTGTATATCCAAGACGGATAAGGACGGTGTTCTGTCATACAGTATAAGTACGATAGAAGGGGATATCAGTAAGGAGATTGCGGAAGAAGGTGCGGCAGATACGACGGATGCGGTCGCAACCCTCATGTATGCCCTTGATGACGAGACGATAGTCGGATACGGTAAACTTTCGGCTGTGGAGTCAGGGTATGATAATGAAGGTAAGGATATAGCAGAGGCCGCAGCTGATGAGCCGGTCTCAGACGACGCAGACTCTGCGCAGACACAGGAGGCTGCGGATAGTACGGATTCTGAAAATGGCGTTACGGATGTTATAGAATCCGTTACCAAATCCGCTGTAAGGATGCAGAGAAACTCATCCGCAGAGGGCACGGATGAGGGGGATACGAATACACAGGACGGCACGACCGATACTATAGAAGAGGTTACCCTTAATACCAACGCCGGTTCAAGGACCTATCAGACACATTTTGAGCGAGCATGGCGTGCTGATCATAGTAATGATGCCAGAACAATAAAATATGCAATACATGTTGGAGAGACGGTGATTCTTGAGATATCCAATTTTGAATATGCTCCAGCTGCTGTAGCTGATGGTGCCGGGGACGATGTTGTAAAGTTTACGACCTATCAAGCCGGAAAAGGGCAATCCACTTACTCGGGTATGACAGTATTTCAGAAGATAGAGTTTAAGGCATTAAAGAAGGGTACGACAAGTATTACATTAGACGGAATACTGAGTGAAATTGAATTTCTGGAATATGATAATGAGGGTAATCTCACAAATAAACCAAAGGATTTCAGAGGTAAAAAGATAACCTTAGATATTCATGTATACGATCTGGATGAAACACCGGATTATACTGGGATATATGATCCTAAAGTAGTGCATAATCATGTGGACGTTGAGGTAGAGGCATCATTTAATATCCGTGTGTATGGTCCTGATGGAACATATGAGACAGTTAAGCCGGATGAAGGCAGCGTTAATGTTGAGTCTGTATATGCAACGGTATATAATACGGCGGCGCTGCTTGATATCGAAGGGTATTCTGATGGATTAAAGAAGTGGGATGAGGAATTGCTTAATAATCCAGAGGCGGAAATTGGAACTGCTACGGCGCCTGATGTATCTCCGAACCCCAATACTGGAGAAAAATATCAACTCGAAAATGTACGTACAGTCAGTTACAATGGTAATGAGATATACGCCTACGATCTTAAATATCAACCAAAAGCCATATCAGGATCATCGGGACAGTACGAATTTAAGTGCGAGGGCTGGGGATGGCATAATCTGTTCGACGGAGATACTGTTGAGATGCATGTCGAGATATCATATGAGGTTGGAGGCAAGTCGTACCGGGCAAGTCAGGTGGTTGTGGTACCGATATGTCTAAGTCTCAGTGCATGTCCTGGGTCGACAGCGGATGATATCAATCACGGCTTCGATGTAAAGGTGGATATGAATGACATCGTAGAGACTGAGGCAAGCTACATAAGTAAGACCGACCAGTACGGTAACCCCGTTGCGAATGCAGAATTTAAATTTACACCAACAGATACCGATAAAGCGGAGGGTATTACTCTTAAAACTGATGATAGCGGGATAGCCACATTCTATAATGATGATAGTACTCCTATGAATCTTAAGCAGCTTAAAGATAAGATTGGAGATACATTCACCATGGAAGAGGTGACTGTACCGGGAGGCTACAGAAAGATGCCAACCCCGGCAAAATTTGAGATAATTGGTGAGGATACAACAGGTAAGAATCTGTATCTTACCTGTACGAATCCGTATGACAGCGGCGTATGGATCAATCCAAGCGTCCGTATAGAGGCAGATGATACGCTTACACCGGCTGGTGGAGGGGAGACAATTACATACTATAATCGTTCCACCGGAGATACAGATAAAGGAAAAATTACGTTTAACGGTAAGTTATACGCCGTGGTGATGAAGAAGGGTACGAATGTAGATTATCCTGTATACGGCAGTGATAAGGACGGATATTATCTTGCGACAAGTGAGGGGGCTAACGGAGTATTAGAGTTACTTAGTAAGAAAGGGCATCCGGGTCTGTACGAATTCGGCGTATCGGATAGCGGAATGTTCGTATCTACATCCATACAGAATCTGCCGGGCGACCCAAGCGAGTATGAGACATTTGCAGGAGATACAGGCGCTAAATATTGTATAAAGTATTATTATCAGGCAAATGGCGCCGATGGTATAGTTGAGATATCAAATGACGGTAACACATTTGATACATACTGGGGAAGTATGATAGAGATTGCGAATATTGAGAACCGCCTGCTCTTCCAGAAATTTGACACAACGGACCATAAGATATCTGACGCAGTATTCGCAATGTATAAGGTTGACGAGGATGGAGAAACTGGGGATATTTATTACCCGGTGAATGAGAATACAAAGGTGTATCTGAAATCCGATAATGATTTGGATAATAAGGGAATCGCCACGGTGTGCATAGGCGATACTGAATATACGGATGCGACGTATGAGATAAAAACCCTTGAGAACTTTAGTGAATATAAGAAATCATCAGGCTATATTACCGATGCTGATATAGGTGATATTACAGTTACATATAATAATGGGGCAGATACGGTTACGGTTAATCCGGCAACGAATGCACAGAGGAAAGAGCTTGTGGGTTATACGCACGACGCCTGTGATGTGACTACCGAGTCGGGAACCGGACACTTTGAAATGCTAGAGACCGGAAATTACGTGATACGTGAGATACATGCTCCGAGAGGATATGAATTGAACCCAACGGAGGTAAAGGTAGCAGTAACAGATAGTGGTGTGTACGCATACGCCGGCGCCGACTGGTGGGACAGTGATGGCGTACTGGTGGGAAGCGGACTGGGATACCTTCCTGTCAATCTCAGGTCATTTGCAAATGACGGCATCGGAAATCAGACACTCAGGTGGATGTTTACCAAGGTTGGAATCATCGGAGGACCTGGAAGGGATAATGAATATACTTTCGCTAATCCAGATTCTTTTACGTTTAATTACCTTAGGAATAACATTACGGGAGCGGATGGCGCCCTTAAATATGTCGACGGTCTTCTTGACGGACACAGTGATTCGGCAACATGGTCTAATGAAGAAGCGCTGGTTAATTATCTTGAGTACGATCCTAACTCTGATGATGAAGCGTATAATTACAAGGTGAATGAAGATCAAACCTCACGTACTGGACAGCCTGTAGGCGTAGATGCAGACGGTAATGTACAAACTGCCAATTTGCGTGAAGGTTCAGGTACGAGCTTTCTGTATACCACATACGGCTGGTCAATCCTTGAGGCATATCAAGATTATGTGTATGGAAGTACAAAGGATATCGATGGATATAAGAGCCTCGACGGTAAAAATCTTGCCAGTATGTTCTCGAATTCGGTGTGTGTTGCCGTAAAGGATAAGTCCAAGGTGGACCTTACACTCCTTAAACGCAGCGATAAGAAAGACGAAAACGGCAATAATCTGCCACTTGCTGGTGCAGAATTTGAGTTGTATAAGAAAGTTAAGGAAGAAGGTAGTGATGTAAACTACTATTACAGTTACGATAACGGTAAAGTAGAATGGGTTAAAGAAGAAACAAAATTTAATACCCAAACTGATACATTCGCGGGATATAGGATTCCACTACCTGATGCATATAAGCTTGCGAAGAATGACAGCCTTACTATGGAAATGGAATATGAAGGCACGGGAAGCTATGCGAGGATATATCTTACCAGTGGAGAGGCTGACAATAACATGACCGATAGTGTATTAAATCAAGATGAGAAGAGTCTGACTTATGTCAAAGGAACTCTTACAGCAGAAGGGGAATGTAATTATATATATATAAAAGCACCTTGGGGTGAGTCCTTTACCTTCCTTAAGATTAAAAGCATTAAGCTTACAAAGGGTGAAAGCTCTATTGATAATTTACTTGAATATATAGAACCGTCGAATGTTAGTATTGTAGGTTTATCTGATGCGAAGGTTACAAAAGCTGATGACGAAAGTATTTCTTACAGTATAAAAGAATACGGTATAAAAGAAGGATATATAAGCTTTAAGGACCTTGATGAGGGAACATATTACCTTAAGGAAACAAAAGCGCCTGAAGGATACGATGTGATTCAGGATGAGATTACGATAACAGTGGGTCCGCAGTGGGGCGGAAGTAGCGGCGCTCCGTTCGTTAAAGTATCCGGAGGCTGGAATGCCGCCGAATTCGACGTGACCTCACCGTATTATGACAGCGACTCCAATGCATTTCAGTACGGACTGACGGTGGTGGACGAATCAAAGGGCATAAACCTTAAAGTCAGCAAAATGGCAAAGAATCAGGGTGAAAGCCTTACCGCACTTGATGGAGCAGAGTTCATACTCTATTACAAATCAAAAGACGCAGAATACTACTATCCTAAGGAATATGACGTTCAGCTTGATGATAGTAGTGTGTGGGTAAATGATAGAGCCAAAAAGACAGCGAATGCTGATGGTTCGTATAAGATTGATGTAACCGCCGATATTACCGATATTAATAATAAAAAGCTTGGTGAGTTTGGTTTTGCATTTCCTGAAGAATATTGGAATCTTACACATATCGAGCAGGTGGAGATAGAGTATGAGAATTCGACGATAACTGACGCTGAAGGACATGTGGAACATTATAATACGAATACAGTTGGCTGGATTGGTGGTGAGAATGCACATCGTGAACCTCTAAACGAACCGAAAGAAGGAAGTGGCGTTATAACTATAGACGCCAAGCCGGGAGAGCAGGTATTTAGCACCACAAGACTGTTCGGTTTACCTACTGGCACTATAACTATCAAATCCGTGAAGCTTATCCCGGTCATGTCCACATGGCGTACAAATACCAGTGAGGCAGCCATATTTACAGGTTCAGAATTCACGATTGAGAATCTGCCTGATGGTAAATATTATCTGCGCGAGGTGGTAGTGCCCGACGGTTACAATAAGCCGGCGCAGGATGTTGAGATAACTATAACAGATGGCAAAGTTACAAGCGTGGCAAATTCCGGCGATAATAATGTCTACACATCAACTGAAGCTGATGGTACGAAATCATACAGCATCAATGTAATCAATGTTGCCGGATACGAGCTTCCCAGCACAGGAGGCATGGGAAATCAATTATATACATTTGGCGGTCTGCTGTTATTGACAGCGCCCCTTTTGTACGGATGTGTCG
>CASFAQ010000015.1:0-25611 GCA_949292725.1 uncultured Eubacteriales bacterium
GCAGACCTGACGGTATTTGAAGATGTGTGCAGATTTCAGCGTAGCTTAATGGACAACAATGAAAACCCCATTCCCATATCCGTCAATATGTCACGATATGACATCTACTGCAGGGACTATGTGACTGAGATAGAAAAAATACGGACCAGATATGATGTACCGGTAAAATACATACATATCGAGATAATGGAGAGTTCGGCAATCGGTGGAATGGAACTGATTGCCGGTGTGCTGGATGAACTGCATGATAAGGGCTACGTTGTAGAAATGGATGATTTCGGCAGCGCATATTCATCCCTTAATGTTCTAAAAGATCTTGCCGTTGATGTGATAAAGCTGGATATGCGTTTTCTGGGAGGAAATATCGGCGGCAGGGGCGGCACGATTCTCAACGCAGTAGTACAGATGGCCAAATGGCTGGACACTCCCGTAATTGCCGAGGGCGTTGAAACGCTTGAGCAGGCTGATTATATGAATAGCATCGGTTGCAAGTATATTCAGAAGTATCTGTATTCAAAACCAGTCACAGCAGACGAATTCAGACAAAAACTCAGACAACTTAATCATGAGCCCATCGTTCCCGCAACAAATCCAATCTCTGATGCAGGACGCTTATGGGATCCGCAGTCTATGGAAACGCTGATTTTCAATCATTTTGTGGGAGGCGCCGTCATATTCACCTATCAGGACGGCAGGATAGAGATCTTAAGGGTCAACAAAAAATATATAAGAGAGTTTGGCATGAATATGACTGAGCAGGAGGTGCTTTGTTCTGATTTACTGGAGGGAATGGATGAGGAAAACCGCCGCATTTATGAGGACACGCTCAAGCGGGCCATCGAATCCGGAGACGAGGAAAACTGTGAAACATGGAGGCTGATCTGCTCAAGGATATGCGGTGAGGACAAGATATGCATACGCAGCTACATAAGACTTATCGGCAGGACGGATAATCAATATCTGTTCTATGCCATGGTGCATAATGTCACCGCAGAGAAAAGACGATGGGACGAACTTTATGAGAGCGAAAAGCGCTTCCGGTTTGCAAGCGAGCATGCAAATGTGTATGCATGGGAGTACGATATCTCAACAAAGGAAATGCGACCATGTTTCAGGTGTATGCGTGATTTACATCTGCCTGCGCTTGTGGAAAACTATCCGGATTCTGCCATTGAGGCTGGTATATTCCCGCCCGACTACGCTGACATGTACAGAGAATGGATACGCAAACTCGATAATGGCGAGGTGGACAGTCTGGAAGGCATCATACCTATGACAGTGGGCAGGGTACCATTTACCGTAAGATATACACTGGAACGCGATGAGAATGGCAACCCCTTAAAGGCATACGGTTCGGCAACCATTGTGGTGGACAATGTGTGAATGTCAAAATTATGTTCTTGCCTTTACTGACTTTCGGCAGAGAAAAACCCCAATCAAGAGTAAAATCGGAAAAATTATACCGGCCAAAATGCCAGACTTTAAATTATTTCCCATTTGATCAGAGACCATTCCAACCAGCGTTGGTCCTCCCGAACAACCCAAATCTCCCGCAAGGGCAAGCAGTGCAAACATAGCCGTCCCACCCTTTGGCAATGCGGACGCTGCTTTGCTAAAAGTGCCCGGCCACATAATACCCACGGACAAGCCGCAAAGTGCGCAGGCAATCAAACTCAGTTGCGGAAGCCTAAAAAGAGAGATACCAAGATAAGATAAAATACACAGGATACTGCTGGCTATCATAAAGTAATCTAAATTAATGCGATGTCCTAATTTGCCGTAAAATAATCTGGAAAGACCCATCAGGATCGCAAATGCCATTGGTCCTGCCAAATCACCCAATGTTTTAGAAATATCAAGACCCTTTTCGGCAAAAGTAGACGCCCACTGGCTCACTGCCTGTTCGCCGGCTCCGGCGCAAAGCATCATGATAAATATAATCCAAAATACCTTCAGTCGGAACAATTCCCTGATTTTCAATCCCGTATCCCCTTCCTTAATCAAAGAAGCTATAGGGACTTTCGCAAAAGCAATGGCATTGCAAGCCGGAAGAAGAGCCCAGACAATGGCGAGAATTTTCCAGTTATCTATACCTGCCATGAAGAAAAACAGGGTAGATATAAGCACAACCCCCGCCTGCCCCCAACAGTAAAATGAGTGCAACATGCTCATTGCTTTTTCTTTATTATCAGAAGGGCACGCTTCTACAACAGGACTGACGAGAACTTCCAGCAATCCTCCGCCGACGGCATAAATCATCACAGAAATTAAAATACCAATAAACGGAACCGGAAGAATCTCTGGAAGTATTGTGAGAAAAAGAAGACCGGAAGCAGACAAAATATGGGCCAGAACTATAGCCACCCGATATCCAATCTTATCTACAAATACGACAGAAACCAGATCCGTCAAAAGCTGAATTCCAAAATTAAAGGTCGCCAAAAGTGTAATCTGGGAAAGGGGTATCTCATAAGTTGTTTGAAAATGTAAAAACAGCAAAGGTATAAAATTGTTAACGACCGCCTGTACAATATATCCGACAAAACATGCGGTAATTGTTTTATTATATTGATTTTTCATCAGTCCTCACCTGTATTCTGTATAATCATATGGATTATAACACAGATTAGTCAGATTTTTTTGACCAATCTCACAAGTAATTGCCATTAACACTCGTCGTTGCAATCTTTATATATTTATTTATGCACTCATCACCTGTTGCCGCATAAGATATGAGAACGCCTGTCGGAAAATGCAGCTTTTCAAGCTTTTGTCTGCGAATATCTATATCGGTCAACCAAAGTATTGTAAATAGTATGATACCCAGAAGAATCATCCCGCCGCTTCCAACATATTCTCTATAAATATCCCATACCCTTTCGTCGGGTCATTCACCAAAACATGCGTCACTGCGCCGACAATTCTCCCATTCTGGAGAATGGGCGCCCCGCTCATTCCCTGTATTATACCTCCTGTTTTACTAAGCAACCTTTCATCCGTTATTTTAATTACCATGCTCTTATTATCCGTGCTGCCCCTGTCTATTTCTTCTATATTTACGCCGTACTCCTCAACCTGTTCTCCAAGCTGGCATAATATCGTTGCCGCACCCTTTTTGATATCCTGACGCAGGGCTACCGGATACGCCTTATTTTCGCTTATTTTATTAACAAAGGACTTATTGACTTTTCCGCTTATCCCAAGAGATGTATTCTTCTTTACCTTTCCTATGAGCTGTGAGTCTGAGGACAGTATCATCCCCATTATCTCACCCGGCGTGCCGTCTGTGCCTTTAACTATATTTATTATCTCTGTATTGTATAATTTTCCGGACTTAATCTGCATCAGTGTGCCGGTATCCATGTCTGCTATTCCGTGCCCGAGTGCTGCAAACGTGTCGTTTTCTCCGACATACGTCAGCGTGCCTATGCCCTGCGTGTCCTCCCTTACCCATACTCCAATCTTTATACTGCCGTCACTGCATTCCACTGCATCAATTTTTACTTTACTTACACTCCCGCCCCTTCTTATGCCAAGCGTCACCTTTTTCTCGTCACATTTCTGAAGGCATCTGCTAAACTGCTCTATCGAGACAACTTTCTTACCGTTTATTTCGGTAATATAATCCCCCGTGCGGACAATCTGGTATGCAGGCTCATAATCCATATTGTCCACGCCCTTTATCGTCTGCGTACCCAACACCAAAAGTCCGTCAGTTCTTATCTGTATTCCTATATTATTGCCGCATGGGATGACACTCTCATTATCTATGACATCAAGAGAAATGCTCTTTAAGGAAAACATTCCAAAGAGCTTCAGATTCATCTTATATCTGCCTGTTGCAGATGAAGATACGGTAAATGGTCTGATGAATGAGAAATGAATCTCGCCATTATCCATTTTTGATGAATTATCAATATTTAAGGTCTCCGTATCCGCTTCTATTCCGGCTTCTATGGGCACCGAAAAATCGAACCGGCTGTCATCTCCCACATACACCTTAAGCGAATCCGGAATTCCTTTATTTATACTATATACATAATATATACCCGTAAAAATAACAGTACCTACAAAAATAATGGTAAGAATAATCCTGTACCATCTGCGTCTGGTCACATATCGCACCTTCCTTCCGCTCATAGGGCATATGGATATTGTGTCCATAACGCATATGTTATATGCACATTATATCAGGCAGTCTGACTTCCATTCTCCTGCAAGTTCCTTCATCTCTTTAGCATTAATAATAACAGATTCTGTTATCTCGGCTCCACCCAGTATCCTTGCCAGTTCTACTATTGTTTCCTTATCATCAAGTCTCTTTATATCAGTATGAGTTCTGCTATCCGAAACATTCTTTTCTATAACATAATGACTATCCGCCATGGCTGCAATCTGTGCCAGGTGGGTTATACATATAACCTGATGATTCCCCGCAATGCGGGCAAGCTTTTCGGAAACCTTCTGGGCTGTTCGCCCGCTTATTCCCGTATCGATCTCATCAAATACCAGAGTATGTATCGCATCATTGTCGCACAGCACCGACTTGATGCCAAGCATTATCCTCGAAAGCTCTCCTCCTGACGCAACCAACGACAATGGTTTGATATCCTCACCCGGATTGGTTGATATCATGAATTCCGCCCTGTCCGTTCCGCAGGCGTCATAACAACCTGTGTCTGTAAATGATATGTCAAATCTGACATATCCAAAATTAAGGTCCGACAATGCGTCGGATATTCTCTGCTTAAGCTCCTTAGAAGCGTCCTTCCTAATCACTGAAAGCTCATTAGATTTATCGGATAACTGCGATTCTACTCGTGTAAGCTTCTCCTTAATACACACCCTTCTTTCTTCAAATTCAAGAAGCTCATCCCTGCGCGCCCTAAGCTTATTATAATGCGCTGTCATGCTTTCATAGGAACCGCCATATTTCGCAAAAATCTTTCTTATATGCTCAAGCCTGTTAAGAATATCATTATATCTTTGCTCATCAAATGTAAAATCCTCCATATATGAGGACAGCTCCCTGTTAAAATCAGAAAGAATGCTGTCTGCATCCTGAAGTACCCCAAGATAATCTGATATCCCGCTATCGTATTGCGAAACCTCATCAAGGGTTATGATGGCCCTTCCTATGAGAGAAGATGCCGTCACATCGCCAATACCGGTAAGCGCATATACATCGGACGCCGCTTTTATGATCTTTTCCGCATTGGCAAGCTTTCTGTATTCTGTTTCAAGTTCTTCCTCTTCTTTTTCCTGTATATCCGCCTCTTCCAGTTCAGAAAGCTCATATTCTATAAAGGACTGCTCTCTTATTCTCTCCTCCTCGGAGATCTGCATACCTTCCCATTCTTTTTTTATATCCATATATTCATAATACAGACTGCTTACGCTGCTCTTAAGCTGCCCGGTATCCGCATACCTGTCGATAATATCAAGATGTTTAGATGAATTAAGAAGGGACTGATGTTCGTGTTGTCCATATATATCGATTAAGAGAGATGAAATATTTTTTAATACAGAGACATTCACCATTTCTCCGTTAACCTTACTTACACTTTTTCCCGGCATGATTCGTCTGGATATAATAAGCATATTATCATCCGGATAAATGTCAATTGCATTTAATTCCTCAATCACATCCTCAGACAGTTCAAAAACCATCTCCACATATGCATAATCCTCACCGCTTCTTATCATATCAGACGAGATACGGCCTCCAAGCGCAATATTAATGGAACCGATAATCACAGATTTACCGGCTCCGGTTTCCCCTGTAAGAATATTAAGATTATCCGTAAAATCAACTTCTACGTCCTTAACAACCGCAAAGTTCTTTACATGTAAATGCTTTAGCATGCAACCTCCCCTAAACCTCATCATATCAGTGAGTTTTCACAAACATCATAAATCCATACTATACTTCCGTATATTAAATGTCAATACCTCCATATTCACTTATCTGCGCACATATGTTATACTGTGAATACATAGAAAATAATTAAAGGAGGCTGACTATGTGGGCAGATAACAGTGTTTTTTATCAGATATATCCTCTTGGATTCTGTGGGGCTCCATTTGAAAATGACGGCCAACAGAATCCCCGAATCAACAAAATATACGACTGGATTCCTCATATCAAAAAACTTGGCGCAGATGCAATATATTTTTCACCTGTATTTGAATCCGACACACATGGATACAACACAAGGGATTATAATAAAATTGACGTGCGCCTTGGATGTAATGAAGATTTTGCAAAATTATGCACCACATTAAAGCAAAATGGTATAAAAATAGTTCTGGACGGCGTATTCAACCACGTGGGCAGGGGTTTCTTTGTCTTTTTGGATGTACTTAAAAATCGGGAAGCGTCACCTTACAGAGACTGGTTTTATATTGATTTTGGTGGAAATTCCAATTACAACGACGGATTGTGGTACGAGGGCTGGGAAGGCAATTACGACCTTGTAAAGCTTAATCTGAGAAATGAAGCTGTTATATCACACATATTCGACGCCATTAAATATTGGGTGCAAGAATTTAATATAGACGGACTGAGACTTGACGTAGCATACTGTCTTGATAGGGATTTTCTTAAGCGGCTGAGACAATTCTGCAACTCTCTCAAACCTGATTTTGTCCTGATAGGGGAGCTTCTGCACGGCGATTATAATCAGTGGGTAAATGATGAAATGCTCCACAGCTGCACGAATTATGAATGCTATAAGGGGTTGTACTCAAGTTTTAACAGTATGAATATGTTCGAGATAATGCATTCACTTATAAGGCAATTTGGTCCTGAAAGCTGGAGCCTGTATACCGGTAAGCACTTGCTCTGTTTTACCGACAACCACGATGTTTCACGTATTGCAAGCTGTCTTAATAATGAAAAACACCTAAAGCCGATATACGGTTTATTATTTGGAATGCCCGGAATTCCTTGTGTCTACTATGGTAGTGAGTGGGGAGCAAAAGCAGATAAAAAAGAAGGCGACAGTGCGCTTAGGGCATGTTTTGATTCACCTTCATATAATGATCTTACAGAGTTTATATCACTCCTCAGCCATGCCCATAAGAATAATGACGCCCTGATACACGGCGCATTTTATTCTAAGGTTATCAATAATAAGTACTGTGTATTTGAAAGAAATAACGGTACGGAGCGCATATACGTCGCAATAAATGCAGATGAAAATGACGTATCCGTATCATTTGATGCAGGAACCAGTCATCTGCGAGATATACTGACAGGCATGGAATATGAGTTTAACGGAAGTATAACCATCCCCGCATACGGAGTTATGTACCTTACGCCGTGATTGCCGTATCAGACCAAATCATCCGAAACAACGCCTTCAGAAACCCATATCTCACCCAAGGTATTGATTAGTATAATATCGATATCCGGGTGGGATTTTTGATATTCCTTAGCCCCATCCTCGCCCATTATATACAGCGCCGTTGACATTGCATCAGCATACGTACCATCATCGGCAATCACTGTTACGCTTACAAGTCCGCTCTCAGCCGGCGCCGCCGTACGTGTATCCATGATATGATGATATACCTTTTCGTTTTTCTCAAAATACCTTTGATAGCTCCCTGACGTTACAACCGACTTTTCCTTAACGGAAACCGTTCCTATGGTATCATCCTTTTTAAATGGATTGCTGATTCCTACCAGATAATCCGTTTTATCAGGCTTCTGTCCGTAAGTCTGTACATTACCTCCAAGGGATACTATCGCCGCAGGCACATTATTTTCCTTAAAAACTTCGATTATCTTCTGGGACAGAAATCCTTTTGCGATACCACCGAGATCTATTTCGCAGCCCGCATCAAGCATTATCGAATAATCCGGCATAAGATGTATCTTCTCATACCCGATTCTTTCAAGAAGCTCTCCTCTCATCTCATCGGATGGTATATTATATTCCTTTGTTGTGAATCCCCATTCCTTTACCACGGGATAAATTGTGATATCAAATAAACCGCCACTCAGCTCTGAATATTCAATGCTTTTTTCTATCAGCTCATATGTGTCCTCCGATACCCTCACGGGCTGTCCCTGGGAGGAGTTTAGTCTTGCGACGTCGCTTGTATCTATATTGACAGAAAAAAGCGACTCGTAATATTCTGCCAGATTCTTTGCTTCCTCTATGACCTTATCGGCATCATTACCATACACGGTTAAGCTCATATATGTATCCATTGCAAAAAAGCTTAAGCTCTTGCCGAAATCTGCATCACTATCAGAGGACATCTTATATGCAAAAATAAGCATTATAATGATGAGACAAATGCCCATAACACGCATGAGCATTCTTTTATTCTTTTGAAATATTATTAAACCTATGTAACCTGATACGATACCTACGACCATTCCACCGAGAATATCCGTAGGATAATGCACATACAGATACAGTCTCGTAAAGGCAATCAGAACAGCCGGTACCAGCGCTATCTTCCAAAGCTTCTTTTCTCTTGCAAAAAAAAGTGCGCTTACGGAGGCAAAAGACGCCGCCGTATGCCCGGATGGAAATGAATAATCAAGAGGTTTTGCAATCAGAATGCTGACCGCAGTATTGATATCGTATGGTCTGATCCTTGCAACCAGATTCTTCAGAACAAGATTGCACAGAACAAGATCTGCAATCAGCGCCACAGCCATTATTATCCCACTGCGTCTCTTTGAGGGAATCAAAAGAAGCACAACCGCAGTCAATATCCATATGATTCCTGCATTACCAAGTTGTGTAATAAAGGGAACAACCATATCTAAGAAAGGTGTTCTGATATTCTGAATCCAGTCTAGGATCTGTATCTCAATTCCCATACTCATATGCTCCACTTGTCCCGGTAATACTATAACGCTGCTTTTATGGCAGCATCCACAACATGCTTCATAAGTATGGCGGTCGTTACCCTTCCTACTCCGCCAGGAACGGGTGTAATCGCGGAAACTATAGGTTCTACAGCTGTATAATCAACATCGCCGCATAATTTACCCAAAGCATTTACGTTAATTCCAACATCAATTACTATCTGGCCTTCCCTGACATAATCAGAGCCAACCACGCCTTCTCGTCCACATGCCGCTATTATTATATCCGCCTTCTTTGCGATGTCACATATATTTTTGGTTCTGGTATGGCAGATAGTAACGGTTGCGTTCTTCTTGAGCAACATCATGGAAACAGGCTTTCCTACAACAAGCGAACGGCCAATAACAACAATATTCTTTCCCTCACACGGGATATCATAATGATCCAGTATTGCAAGGCAGGCCTCCGGCGTACACGGTGGATATCCCACGTCCTTTCCGGTGAATACTCCACACAGGGAAGCCTCCGTCATGCAGTCAACATCCTTTGAGGGGTCAAGTGCATTCTCTATCCTCGTACTGTTCATATGCTTAGGAAGTGGTCTGAATAAGAGCACGCCATGGACATCCCTGTCATTATTCACTTCCTCTATAACGCTAATCAGCTTCTCCTCCGAAGCGTCATGAGCAAGGATATATTGTCTGTACCCTATCCCAAGATTCTCGCATCTTTTTATGGCGCCACGCTCATAGGATATATCACTGTCATTTTCCCCAACCCTGATTATGGCAAGCAGGGGTGTGATATTCTTTTTCATAAGCTTCTGTATATCAGAGCTTATGGCTTTATTTATCGCCTCTGATACAAATTTTCCTGATAATATCTCTGCCATATGATCTTTGCCTACCTCCTGACCTTTTTCATAACATAATCAAATACTTCATCTGCAAACGGACCGTATTTTACCAGCATATCATCCGACCTTTTATTAAGCTCATCCGCATATGCCTTATCCTTCATAAGCTTCGTGTTGATATATACATTAAGTGAAGCTCCGTAAAGCGCTGCCTTAAGACATGAGCATGCCACTCCGGCGTCGGACACTGCAAGTACACTTCCCTTTTCTGCAAATTCCCTGACAACTAAAAGAGCCTCGCAGCATTTTTCCATAATATTTAACGGAGTCTGACTCGCCTGTCTCAATGCGGCTTCCATGATGGTATCCCTTTCTTCTATCTCAGCCTGTGTATTCTTAGGAAGGGAATATGCCTTAGATAAAGGCTCGAACGCCACCGCATCCTCATCAATAAGCCCAATCATTTCCTCCCTCAGCTTTTCAGCCCTGTGTATGAGATTATTGATATCTTCCTCAACATCCTTATACTTTTTCTTTCCCGTTGTCAGGCTTCCCACCATATTGCCAAGTGCGATTCCTATCGCTCCCACAAGCGCAGACGCCCCGCCGCCTCCCGGAACCGCCAAAGGTCCTGCAAGGCTTGTAAGAAATTCATCACACGACATATCAGCATACCGCATATCCTTTACCTCCGTATAATCGTTAAAACTCTGTTACAATATTACTAAGCCATATTTTTTTCTTTAACATAATAATTCCTATAACAAGTTTTATCAAATCAGCCAGCTGACATATAAGATACACTGCCACGATCCCGATTATGGTATAACGACTTAGAACAAATGCAATCGGAATCGTCACAAACCATACATATGTGCTGTCAAAGAGGAATGTAATAAATGTCTTACCGCCCGATCTTATCGTAAAATATGTCGAATGAAGCACTGCCTGTATTGGCATCATGCATGCCACGACCCTTATAAGACCGGTTGCAATACCTCTTACTTCCTCTGAAGTATTGTATATCAGAGGGAAGAACGGCGCAAGGACAAATAGTACTCCTCCTATAAAAACATTTGCCACAAATGTTGCAAATATTATCTTATCGGCCGCATCTATTGCCTCATCAAATTTACCGGCTCCAAGACGCTGTCCCACTATTATCGCCACGGCGCTTCCCACCGCTATAAACATAATGTTAAACAAATTGCCTATGGTAGATGATATATTAAGCGCCGCAACCACGGAAAGGCCCCTTACCGAATACGACTGTGTAAGCATGGCCATTCCCGCTGCCCACAGACATTCATTTAACAAAAGAGGCGTTCCTTTGATAAGTATCTTTTTCACAAGTATGACCGGTATCCGAAATTCTTTGTACGCCCCGATTATGAACTTGTTCCTTTCCTTGTGCGTGTGCGTCCATATTATGATTATGCTGCATTCTACCATACGCGCTATTACGGTAGCTATTGCCGCTCCCCTGACACCAAGCACAGGAGCGCCAAGCTTTCCATATATGAGAATATAATTGAGCACGAGATTAACACATACTGCGACTATTCCCGCTTTCATTGGAACTACAGTTTCATTGGTCTCCCTTAACGTTCCCGAGTAACACTGCTCAATTGCAAACGGAACAAGACCGATAAGCATTATCCCCAGATAATCCATACTGTATCCCATTGTAGCCTCAATATCGCCGGTTTCTCCGCCCTCATGCATGTAAAATGACGCAAGCTGTTCTCCAAAAAGGATAAATACGGTAATTCCAATTACCGTTATCGCTGCGCTTATTGCAAGCTTAAATCTGAACGAATGTTTTACTCCCTCATGATTGCCCTGTCCGTAAAACTGTGCACTAAAGATACCCGCACCCGATATTGCGCCGAATATACACAGATTAAATACAAAAATAAGCTGGTTGATAATGGATACTCCGGACATCTGGTCCGTTCCAACCGCACCTATCATGATATTATCCAAAAGCGAAACAAAATTAGTTATCCCATTCTGTACCATAATGGGAAACGCTATTCCCAGTAACATCCTGTAAAATTTTCTATCCCCTACTAATCTTCTCACGACCCATGTACTCCTTAATTATTTCTAAACTGTTCTTCATACAGACTCTTATATTGTCCACCAAGCGAAATAAGTTCATTATGGCTTCCCATCTCGGTTATATCTCCGTCAGCAATTACAGCTATCTCATCTGCATTTCTTATGGTTGAGAGACGATGGGCTACTACAATAGTAGTCCTGCCTTTGCAAAGCTCATCAAGCGACTGCTGTATCATTATCTCGGTTGTATTATCAAGTGCGCTTGTCGCCTCGTCAAGGATGAGTATCGCCGGGTCCTTAAGAAATACCCTTGCGATACTGAGTCTCTGCTTCTGTCCTCCCGACAGTCTCACTCCGCGCTCGCCTATCTCGGTATCGTAACCATCCTCAAGACTCATAATATAATCATGAATTCGCGCTTTTTTAGCCGCCTCCGTCACTTCCTCATCCGTTGCGTCAAGCCTTCCGTATAATATATTGTCCCTGATGCTTGCATTAAAAAGATATACATCCTGCTGGACTATCCCGATATTACGCCTGAGTGATTCAAGAGTATACCTTTCTATCGGCGTATTGTCAATAAGTATTGTGCCGGATTTGATATCATAAAAATGCGGTATAAGATGGCATATCGTAGTTTTTCCACCGCCACTTGGTCCGACGAGAGCAAATGTGGTGCCCTCCGATATCGAAAAGCTGACATTATCAAGAACGTCCTGGCCTCCCTCATAGCCATAGCACACATCCTTAAATTCAATATCGCCCGAAAGCCTTCCCGCATCAATGGCTCCCTCAGCATCCACTTCCGGCTTCTCCCTTAGAATCTCAAGAAATCTTTCAAATCCCGTCACGCCGTTCTGGAACTGCTCCATAAAATTAATCAGCGTGGTAACCGGATTGAGGAATATATTTACCGACACGACAAACGCTGAATAATCTCCAAAATCAATTCTTCCATCATATAAAAACAGACCGCCCGCAATAAGAACTATTACGTTAAATACATCTGTGATAAATGTCGTGCTCGAATGAAACTGACCCATTGCCTTATATGCATCCCTTCTCGCCTCGACAAAGTCATTATTGCCCTCTTCAAATTTTTCCTCTTCTTTTTTTGCATTGGTAAAAGCCTTTGTGACCCTTATTCCCGAAATGCTGCTCTCAAGCGCCGCATTAATTTTTGCAATGGATATCCTGCTATCCATAAATGCCTTACGCATCCTTTTTCTAAGCAGCATAACTATGACAAACATAAACGGTACGCATACAAAGATAATGAGCGTAAGTATACTGTCTATCGACCACAGATATATGAACGACACAATGATAGCAATAGAAGATATAAGTATATTCTCGGGTCCGTGATGGGCAAGCTCGCTTATATCCATAAGATCATTGGTCATGCGCGACATTATCTTTCCTGTCTCATTATTATCGTAAAATCTGTACGGGAGATTTTCCAGATGTTCAAACATTTCCCTGCGCATCTGCGCCTGCATCCTGACTCCCATCATGTGACCCTGATACTGTATAAAAAACTGCAGAAGCATTCGCAGTATATACAGACCCAGAAGTGTAAGTCCGGCTCCAACTATAAGTCTGTACTTCTGATTGGGTATGAAATCATTTAACATACTTCTCGTGACTACAGGATACATTATTCCTATGAGTGCAACAAAAAAAGATGCTGTCATATCAAGTATGAACAGCAGCTTATGAGGTTTGTAATAGCTTATAAATTTCTTAAACATCCTATCTGCCTTTCATTAGTCCATTATTCCTTAATATGCTCGCAGCCCTGAGCTATAATAAAACGAACATGATCATCGGCAAGAGAATAGAATACTGACTTTCCTTCGCGCCTGCTTTTGACAAGTCTGTTCTGTTTAAGGATTCTTAACTGATGCGATACGGCAGACTGGGTCATATTGAGCACCTGTGCCAAATCGCACACGCATACTTCTGCCTCAAACAGGACAAACAAAATCCTTATCCTTGTCGAATCACCAAATATCTTAAATAATTCGGCAAGATCATATAATTCTGTCTCCGGTGGCATGGTCTCATTCACTATCCTGACAAGCTCATCATGCACTTCAATCTGTTCGCAACATTCTGCGGCATCAATACGACCCATTATATCACATCCTTATATTTTTTACAAACAACGCCCTGATTGCATTAAGCACCGCAATAACCATAACTCCTACATCAGCAAATATGGCAAGCCACATATTTGCAACGCCCACAGCGCCAAGCAAAAGGCATATAATCTTGATTCCTATGGCAAAATATATATTCTCATATACTATTCTCAAACATTTGCCTGCAATCTTAACCGCCAGAACTATCTTAAGAGGATCGTCATCCATCAGGACAACATCCGCAGCCTCTATAGCTGCATCCGAGCCAAGCGCTCCCATGGCAATCCCTATATCCGCTCTCGACAGCACCGGTGCATCATTGATACCGTCACCAACGAAGGCAAGCTTTTCCTTATCGGACTTTAATGCAATGAGCTCTTCTACCTTCCCGACCTTATCGGCAGGAAGAAGCTCGCTGTAAACTTCCGTTATGCCGACGCACTCCGCTGTTTTATTCGCAGTCCTTTCTATATCTCCTGTCAGCATGATAATCCTTTTGACTCCTGACTTTCTAAGGGCTTCAACAGCTTTTTGCGATGTGGGCTTAATCACATCAGATATAACGATATGGCCCTGATACTCACCATCAATTGCCATATGGACTATGGTTCCTGATTCATGACAGTCCATATGCACTATACCTATGCTTTCCATAAGCTTTGCATTGCCGACAGCCACTGAAACTCCGTCAACCGTCGCTGTCACACCATTGCCACCGATTTCCCGCACATCCTTAACTATCCCGGCATCCGGTTTGCTGCCGTAAGCCTCAATTATACTCTTACTGATAGGGTGCACGGAAAATGCTTCCGCATGTGCGGCATACCATAGAAGCTTTTCATCCGAAAGTCTGCTGTGATGTATACCCACAACCTTGAATATACCATGTGTTATAGTACCAGTCTTATCAAAAACAATATATCTTATTTTTGACAGGGTTTCAAGATAATTAGATCCCTTAACCAGTATTCCTTCCCTTCCGGCTCCGCCTATTCCTGCAAAAAAGCTTAACGGAATACTTATAACCAGTGCGCACGGACAGCTTATTACAAGAAATGTAAGAGCCCTATATACCCACACGTCAAACTGTGGGGAAGCCCCCATAAAGCAAAGCCTGATAAGTGGCGGCGCTATAGCAAGCAGAACCGCGCCCAGACACACAATCGGGGTATAATACTTTGCAAATTTGGATATAAAATTCTCTGACTTTGATTTCTTCATGCCAGAATTCTCGACAAGATCAAGTATCTTTGATACGGTGGACTCGCCAAACTCCTTTGTTGTCCTCACCTTAAGAACTCCTGTCATATTAATACATCCGCTAATTATCTCGTCGCCCTCTCCTATATCCCTTGGAACGCTTTCTCCCGTTAGTGCGCTTGTATTAAGAGTTGAACTTCCTTCTATCACGACACCATCAATCGGGCACTTTTCTCCCGGTTGTATAACGATTACGCTTCCTATCTTTACTTCATCCGGATCCACCTTCTTTATTATGCCGTCTTCCAATATTCCGGCATAATCAGGTCTGATATCCATGAGTGCGCTGATATTCCTTCTACTCTTACCCACGGCATAACTCTGAAACAGCTCTCCTATCTGATAAAACAGCATAACTGCAACGCCTTCCGTGTACTCGCCAAGAGCTATGGCTCCTATCGTTGCCGTTGCCATAAGAAAATTCTCATCAAACATCTGCCTGTTTAGTATGCCATATACAGCCTTCTTTAGAATATCATATCCGATAATCAGATATGGAATAAGAAACAACACAAATCTCAGAAAACCGCTAACCGGCAATAACAACATAACAGCTGCAAGTACCGCTGAGATGATTATCCTTGCAAGTACCTTTTTCTGCTTCTTAGTCATATTACCCCTCCTGTGTGCAGTTATATGTAAATCTCACAGTCATCCTCAACCTTTTTACAGTTTTTTACGACCCTTTGCATAACTTCCTTCGGCTCGCAGCCATCCTCAAATTCAACACTCATTTTAAGTGTCATAAAATTAACTACCGCATCCTTAACGCCCTCTGTCTTTTTTGCCGCCTCCTGCATCTTATTGGCGCAGTTTGCACAATCCATATCAATCTTATATATCTTCTTCATAATACACTCTCAATTCTTAATATATATTCATATGAGCAATTGTTCATATGTTTAAGTATATTATAGCCCTCATTTTTCATATGTCAATAGTTTTGTATGAAAATTTCCGGAAACAGGGTCTTTTTTTTCATAATCAAACAGGCAGTATATATATTTGCCATTCACAACCGCCTCTTGCCTGTCGCATGACCCCCGGATAAGTGGCACAATCTCAGATACAAGCGGTTCTATATGCATCATTCGTGATGTAGCTTTTGGCGTCTTTACCGGTTGCTCCTTTGTCCACGGTGGTCGTCTTTTGGCATTTTCTCTAAGATAATAATCATACGTCAGAAGGCTTTCGAATATCTCAGCGGAAAAATCATCCACATTCGCAAGGTGTTCCGAAGCAAAGCATCTCAGTGCTTCATATCTTGACTCACGTCTGAATCCGATACCGAAAAGACTGTTATTATAATAGTACTCTCCAAGCAGCTCATAAAACCGGTACGGCGATTCAAAATGCGGAATCAGATATGAAAGTACGTGTTCAAACTGGCTGCTGTTATAATATACCTCAACCATTTCCTCTGCCTGTTTAAGCTTAAGTATCTCATCATAACTAATCCATTTGGTGCCAAGAACCTCATACGGCTGACAATCCTGATATCTAAGTCCGTAGTAAGGCGCCATCTCTTCCATATACGAGCCCTTTAACACTTTTAAGAATCCGAGCTGGAGCTGATTAGGTTTCATATCATATGCATCATTAAATGATTTCTTAAACGACGCAAAATCCTCGTAAGGGAGTCCTGCTATCAAATCAAGATGCGTATGTATATTATTAAGGCTTGCGATTCTACACATATTTCCCCTGATTTTTTCTATATTCGTAACGCGCCTTATCTCTTTAAGCGTGTCAGGATTGGTCGACTGAAGTCCTATCTCCAACTGTATAAGTCCGGGACGCATCCTGCTAAACAGGTCAAGTTCTTCCTCTTCTATCAGATCAAGCGAGACTTCAAAATGAAAATTCGTTATTCCGTTATCATGTTCCGCAATATATCTCCATATGGCAAGCGCATGCTTCCTGTTGCAGTTAAAGGTACGGTCTATAAATTTCACCTGCCGTACATTATTGTCAAGAAAGAATGAGAGCTCTTTTTTTACAAGATCCATGCTTCTGAATCTTACACTTTTATCTATGGAAGACAGGCAGTAGCTGCATGAAAAAGGGCACCCCCTGCTTGTCTCATAACACAATATCCTGTTATCGAACTTCGACAGGTCGTTATATATAAAAGGCGCTTCATCAAGGGACATTGGGGATCTTTCTTCATTCTCGCATATATCTCCACAGCTATTTCGGTATGTTATCCCACGAATCCCATCATATGTGGTATGAGCCTCCGCCTTTATAAGCTCGCAGAGCGTCACCTCTCCTTCGCCGCGCATAATAACGTCTATAAACGGATATTCATTCATAAGTTTTCTGCTGTCATAGCTGACCTCCGGCCCTCCAAGCCAGATTCTTATGCCGCAGGAAATCTTTTTTAATTCATTTGCAATGGACAGAATCTCTCTTATATTCCATATATAGCAGGAAAAGGCGATAATATCCGCCTTTTCCCTGTATAATGACTGTAGAATCATATCAAGATTATGATTAATCGTAAATTCCCTGACACAAAGTTCTGCATTCTTAAGTTTGTCATCTTTTCGATTATTTACATATGCTTCAAGCGCATGTACTGCCAGATTTGAATGCACATATTTTGCATTAAGCGCCGCAAGTATTATCTTCATATCATATTCCTGCTTTTCCTATATCAGAGAGGTACTGAAATACCTCTCAACTCTGTCGGCAAGCACCGTTGCAATAACCTTATCCTTACCGTATTTTTCTGCCATCTGTCTGGCCGCCCACACATTAGCGCCTGATGATGTTCCTACAAGAAGCCCCTGTATTCTTGCAAGATCCCTTGCAGTATTGATTGCATCATCATCCGTCACTTCTACTATATCCGTAATTATACTGGTGTCAAGTATTGCAGGAACAAATCCGTCCCCTATTCCCTGAATCTGATGCAATCCCGGCTCGTCACCAAGCAGGGCAGATACATTCTTTGGCTCAACAGCAACTATTTTACAATCCGGATTCTTTTCAAGGATATATTTTGCGATTCCCTGAAGTGTTCCTCCGCTTCCTATACCGGATACAAATATATCTATATCGGAACCTATCTGTTCTACCAATTCTACTGCTGTAGTTCTGTAGTGCATCTCAGGATTGGCAGGATTCTCAAACTGCTGCGGAATAAAGTATTCATCCGATGTAGCCGCAATCTCTGCTGCCTTTTCCACAGAACCTCCAATACTATTCTCCGGAGGCGTAAGCACAAGTTCCGCTCCAAGTGCACGAATTATCTTCTTTCGCTCGTCGCTCATATTCTCTGGCATTACGATAATGACCTTGTATCCTTTTCTCACTCCGCATAAGGCAAGCCCGATTCCCGTATTGCCGCTTGTGGGTTCGATAATTGTCATACCCGGTCTTAACTTTCCTGCTTTCTCTGCCTCCTCTATCATATTAAACGCAATCCTGTCCTTAATACTTCCTCCGGGATTCAGAAATTCGGCCTTTGCAAAGATATTAAGCCCGGTTGTTTCCTTAAGACTGATAAGCGGGGTATTGCCTATCAGATCCAGTATGTTGCTGTAGTACATATTCTTTACCTCATATTCACTTTAATATATTCCATACAATATAGTAGCTTATTTCTAATTAATATACAATAGCAAATACCATCTATTACATATTATATTTTGTATCTGAATACTTTAACGGCTGAATACTTACTGTATATCTTCTTTCCTCCCGATTTTTTATATGATCTTATGCGGTAATAATTCTTTTTATTCTTTGAGGCCTTTTTATCAATATAGGTCACCTTACTCTTTTTCTTTAATACCTTTATCTTCTTGAATTTCTTTTTGTTTCCTACAGAGCGTTCAATTACATACCCCGAAGCTCCCGATACCTTTTTCCAAACCATCTTTACCTTTCCCTTGACCTTCTTTATCTTCTTTATCTTAGGAGCCTTAGGCGCCTTTACTTTATCCTTGGAATCCGTGATTACACCACTATTATCTTCTGACACTGAGCCTGTGGCGCCGCCGGTTATGTCATGTGATATGGTTTGTTTTACCGTTACCTTATAGCCCGCGCTCTTTCTGCTTCCGTCAGCTGATACTGCATATACATATGTCTCGCCACATCCAAGAGCAGTAACCTTTCCCGTCTCTTCATCGACAGCGGCCACATTTGAATCACCCACTGAGTAGAATACCTTTTGATTGTCCGCATTATTCGGGGTAACGACAGGCTTCTGCTCATATACCTCTCCTACGTTAAGCTCCTTTTCTGCAGTATTAAAGGTTAAATTCGATACCGTAACCGGAATATAGCCCGTCGGCATGATTGCATCAAGCACAAGTGTGCCGGATTTGAGCACAATAGTTATCTCATGCTTACCCTCTCCAAGTCCGTCACACCTTAAAAATGAACAATGTTGTTCACTTTTCTTAACTACTGCATCCGATTCTATGACCTTGCCATCGCACATGATATCAATCAAGGCATTACCACTGTTGCTGCCGATAAGGAAGAATCCGTCGGTTTCTGTCGTAAATGTAAATGATGCACCACTGCTTGAAGATTTGCTCGTTGAGCGATACCAATCATTACTGCTTCCGTTAGCGGCTATCTCCCAGCTTCCGGAGTACGTAACATCATCCGAGGCATTATCTATAATACAACAGCCGTACGGAAGCGACCCCTCTGTTTTTTTTACGATAAGATTATCATAATATGCCTCGTTCCAGCCGGAAAACAATCTTATACGCCCAAAATATTCTGCATCGGGATCAACATACTCGTAAAGAACGGTATCATCTATCATCACGGTAATGATATTATCATCGCCTCTTAATGCCAGCTTGTACTGCCCGTCATCCGATACGGCAACATTTCCTGATGCAATATCACTGCTTCGTTTCTTAAACTTCCATGAACCGTTTCTGTCAATCTGCAGGCTGTATCCACTGCCCGTATATCCCATACCGGTCTGTTCACGTATAACTATTCCGGCATATCCTGAGGATGGAATGGTCACATCGACTGCGGCCTCATAATTCATCCAGCGGAAATCCCCTATAACCGCATTCGGAGTATTGTTCTGCCACTGTAATACCGAAGCTGTAAGTCCTTGTTTAAGTTTTCCGTCCTCAACATAGAATGCACCAGAGTAATCTACAGTGTATCTTGGCTCATAACCCCTGTTCTTAAGATAATCTTTGTCATAGGAAGCATATTCATAATCATCCGCATACAGGATACCTCCTGACGTATCCTGAAAACTTCCCGTTTCATCGGTATCAAGGACAGCACCTTTCTCATCCTCATATAATCTTTTCATATATTCTTCTTTTCCCTCACACGAAAGCGTGGTAACGGTAACTATCGAGAATGGCTCTACATCAAATATATAACCTTCTCCCTCATCCTTAATGTCTTCAACATATTTAAGATAACTATCAGTCTTCGTTTCCCACATCTCAAGTGTGGTATCATAAGGAATATCCATATTATCGGCGTAAATCCTGTACGAAAGAGTCTTATCGCTATTATTCACTACTACTGTAGAGAAGTTCTTTTTGTCCGGTGAAGCAAGCGTCATATAGCTTGGATTGCCGGCTTCGTTAGTAAGATGCTCCGTTCCGTTTGATTTATTATCCGACGCCTCTGCTATGTATCTCCATATTCCTGCGCTATTATCTTCATTTTCCCAGCCGGTTTTTGCAAATTTGTAGAAATGTGCAAGGCAGTATATGGCTTCGTCATAGTGCATATTTCCTGACCATGGTTCCCTCGCACTTACCAATTCTTTATGGTCATACTGCGAGCCCTCATAGAATGAACCAATAGCCGGCTGGAATACATAATGTGTTTTTCTTGAATACAACGCGCTCTTTATTATGCAGTCGCACATCGCTATCGGACTCTGATATCCTCCCAGCGTTCCCGCACCGTACGAAACATTCTTATTCTCCTGATACTCAGAATAACTAAAGCTTCCGCAGCCCTCACTGTACCATATTTCCTTATCATCCACGTCAGCCATTCTGACATAATCCCCCGTAGTATCGGCAGTACCGGTAGAATAATGGAATCCTATCGCATCAACTGAGTCATAGAGCGCATCATCCTTTCTCATCTCAGGAACTATATTAAGAGAAATATACTCGTCCGATGCAACTATCTTAGTATTGCGATATTTTTCTGCCGCCTCTTTTGTAACGTATTCAGGGAATTCTACATCAGTAGACAGGCGTTCCCTGAACCATTTAATAAAATCAACATCAGGGCTCCCGGTCTCGTTTTTATCCGGATTAATATAATCAACCATATATCCGTATTTTTCATATGCATCAAGGATGGTTTCTTTATACCATGTATAAACGGCCTCGTAGCCCCTGCCTTTTCTATCCTTATCCCAGTAACTCTGAACCCATGAAGGCATCTCCCATCTAAGTATACTAACCTTAATATCCGGATTAATCTTTTTTGCGTCTGCCGCAAGTATAAAGCCCGGGCTTCTTGAAGCATCTGCCTGCTCATCCTCATGCCTCATGGTACATGAATCTGCTCCCGTAGAATTATTACCGTCATTGCCCATTTCCATCTTAACATGATTCATAAGAGGATATTCTCCACCAAACAGCACTTCGAGCAGTCTGTTATACGCATGCGGATTCTGATATTTATAATCCATTAAAAGATTACTGGTGCTGTTAGCGCTGATAAGACCAAATCCCTTATATGTAAGTCCGCTAACATTCTGTGCGGCATACGCCACATCATTACCGTCAATCACGATCTCCACATCCGTATCATACGCTTTTGCACTCTTATCAGTTATCATAATTCCTCCTGCCACTCCTCCTGTAAGCATACAGCATATAAGCAGACATGCCATACATCTCTTTACATATGATCTCATACACAATACCCCTTTATTATATAATTATAAGTCTATATTAATACAGAAGCATATAAACATACAATCACAAATTCAGAACATAATCTATATATATGAATATCACCTGTTACTTCTTGACAAATAAAGCGGTATGTGACATCATCATAACAAATAAAGGAGTAATGCATATGAATAAAGTAATATATCCGGTCATCGGAAAGCAGATTTCTCTGCCCATATATCTAACCGGTATAGGAATATTGGAATATGAACATCATATAAACCGTAAAAACGGTCTTATATCCCATCAGTTTCTATATACCGGGGATGGTTGTGGCATACTTAACACGGACAATATGACATACAGACTTCCTAAGGGCAGCCTGTTCTACATGTCGCCCGGAACCGCTCATGAATATTATCCCGAAGGTGATAGGTGGAGCACCTCATGGATCGTATTTCGCGGAAAACATCTGGATGCGCTGATGCGTGAACTTGATTTTGGATATTACCATATTAAAGAGAATATAGATTCCAGACCATTTGACCAGCTGTTTGGAATGATACTGTCAGCCGCAGAAGATCCTATATCGGGTGCAGAAAAGTGCTCACTTCTTTTATACGAATATATACTCAATGCGCACAGGCAACTTACGGAGGATACTCCTGCGTCATCAGGAAACGCCGTAAGCGACGCCATAGCTTATATCAATTTGAATTACTGCAGAGATATAACCCTAGAAGATCTGTACAGAAGATCAGGATATTCAGCCCAGCATTTCTGTAGGCTTTTTAAGGCGCAGGTTGGAATGCGCCCAATGGAATATATCGCAAGATACCGCATTTCGCAGGCAAAGATACTTCTTCTGGATTCAAAATATACAATAAGACAGACAGGTGTAGAAGTAGGATATCCGGATCCTACATACTTTGGAATCGTCTTTAAAAAATACGAAGGGATATCCCCGGGCGAATACAGAAAACGAAGAAATAATATTGCGATTTAGCATAATAGAACTAGATAATATGCATTCCCGAAGACTCTCTTATGATGATATGACACGGAAAATCAACTCTCATACATTCCTTGTGATATCCTTTAATCCTGTCGCAAAGCAACATCACCGCCATATGAACCATATCGCTTTTTGGTATATGGACTGTTGTCAGCATTGGAGAAAAAAGCGACGCTTCCTCTATATCATCAATCGAAACCACTGCCGGTCTGTATACATCCTTCTTTCTCTTTCCGCTCTTATCCTTAATGGCCTGGAGAAAACCAAGCGCAGTCACGTCATTTGCACAAAATACGGCCGTTGGCTGTTTTCCCTTCTCGGCCAGCTTATCATAAGCCCTGTATCCCTCTTCTCTCGTCTGTCCGGTGGATACGACATAATCATATATAAGAGGTATTCTGTGAGCCAAAAGGCACTCATAATACCCCGTATATCGCGACTCCATGTTACAGTCACCTATATAACCTATATTTCTATGTCCAAGACTTAAGAGATACTCTATCGCTATGGATGCAGCCTTTGCTCCACTGCATATAACCTCATCCATCTCATACTCAGTCGGATTTCTGTCTATGGCAACAATGGCCTTATACTCTCTTTTAAGCTCCGAGACCAGACCCGACGGACATTTGCCAAGTATAATAAGCCCGGCAGACCTTATTCTCTCATTGGCAGTCTTTCTCAGCGCAATGTCCGGAGCCTTAAGAATCTGATTCATAACGCAGTTCTGATTGAGCATCTCCGTCTCAAGATACCTGAATATCTCATAGAAAAATGCGTCCTCATTTATAGAATTAAAACGTGCAAGAAGAACATCAACCTTGTATGCATCCTTCGTTCCCGCAAGTCCTTTTTTCAGTTCCCTTGCATTACTGTTTGGAACATAGCCGAGATTCCTTGCAGTTTCCCTTATCCTCTCAGCCATGTCCCCCTTCTGGCATTGATAATCAGGGTTGTTAAGAACACTTGATACTGTTGCGGGAGAAACTCCCGTTAAACCGGCTATCTGTTTTAACGACACTGTATTCTACCTCGTCTTATCCCAGCAAACCTCTTTTAGACAGAAGATGATTCTCGATTACCGAAAAGAACAGCTTATCGATTATAATTCCTATTATAATGATTGTAAGCATTACGGTCATAACCTGATTAATATCGGCAAGATCCCTTCCGAGCATAAGCGTATAACCAAGTCCGACCGACGCCGACATCACCTCTCCGGACATAAGCGCACGCCATGCAAACGACCAGCCCTGCTTAAGTCCGCTGACAAACGATGGCAGTGCAGCCGGAAATATTACCTTTGTATACAACCTGAAAGGTCCGGCGCCCATTGACTTTGCGGCCTTGATATATATAACCGGAACATTCTTTACTCCACTCTCAACCGACAGGGCTATACTGAATGCAGAACCCATGACGATTACGAAAAGGATTGCCGAGTTGCCAAGTCCGAACCAAAGTATGGCAAACGGCACCCAGCATATACTTGGCAGAGTCTGTATACCAAGTATAATAGGTTTAAGATTACGGCATAAGAATTCCGAATTAAGGATAAGTATGCCTATAACAGTTCCTATGGCAATGGCAATGATAAATCCCACCAGCGCCCTCATCATACTGGAACCAATCGCAGTAAAGAGAGTGCCGCTTGAGATAAGATCTGCAAAGCTTTCAAGAACTCCCAACGGATTAGGCATCGCATACGGTTTAAATAATGACAGCCAGCTTGAGCCCGCAATGTACAGAAACTGCCATAACGCAATAATCGCTACAACAAATATTACACTTCCTATGATCTTCTTAGCCTTCATCCTGCACCTCCGGGTCAAATTCATCTTCGATACTCTTCTTAACGCCTTCCTTAACGCTCGTAAGAATACGTTTACGAAGCGCCACGAACTCGTCATCCTCTACCACTCTCGGACGTTTCAATGTGATAGGAATTATCTCTCTTATCTTTCCCGGGTTCTCGGACATTACAACGACCCTGTCAGAAAAATATATAGCTTCCTCAACACTGTGGGTTACATATATTATGGTTCTTTTCGTCTTTTCCCATATATGCTCAAGTTCTTCACGAAGCACGTTAATAGTCTGCTTATCAAGAGCCGAGAAAGGCTCGTCCATCAAAAGCAGCTTACTGTCAAGAGCAAGCGCCCTTGCAAGTGCAACACGCTGCTTCATACCACCTGATATCTGATGAATACGATAATCCTTGTACTTCCACAACTGGACCATGCGCAGATAATGTTCTGCTATCCTTTTTTGCTCTTCCTTTGAGCATCCTGCAATCTCAAGTCCAAATGTAACGTTCTGTGTCACGTTAAGCCACGGATAAAGAGCAGGCTCCTGAAACATCACAACCCTGTCGGAGCCGGGTCCACTGACCCGGCTGCCATCCAGAATTATTTCTCCTGACGTTGGTTCTATAAAGCCTGCAATAAGATTAAGCAATGTTGACTTGCCGCAACCCGACGGACCAACGATACAGATAAACTCTCCTTCTTTGACATCAAGCGAGACGTCTCTGATCGTTTCCTTATCTGTATCCGCAAATGATTTG
>CASFAQ010000015.1:25685-32440 GCA_949292725.1 uncultured Eubacteriales bacterium
GATTTCAGTTGTAAATACATCACTTTCCTCCGGTACTGTGTCAATAAATCCTTCTTCTTTGCTGATTTCTGCAAATTCCATTATTGCATCATGATTTAATTCTGTTGTAATCGTCATACGCGCAAATGCATTATTGATAACGTCGTCATCAAGAAGCTTTCCTGTAGCCTCCTCAATCTCCGCATTGACGATTCCGATTGCCTCAGACAGATTATTGTTAATATATAAAGAAGCTTCCTCATGTGCCTCAAGGAATTCCTTAACAAGCTCAGGATGTGCTTCCATAAAGTCCTTGCTGACAACCACTACTGCTGTAGGATAATTTCCTTCAAGGAAAACTTCATCATAATCAAGAAGAATATCCGCATTGCCGTTATTCTCTATTGTGGTTCCCCATGGCTCCGGTACCAAAGCAGCGTCAACACTTCCGTTATCGATAAGATTAAGTATATCAGCATTGGAGCTTGCACTTATCTCCACATCTGTCAGATTATTTTCCTTTAATATATTAAGCAGACACAGATGCTGGGTGTTGCCAAGCTGTGGCACTGCAACCTTCTTTCCCTCAAGATCGCTTATCGTCTCAATACCCGAATCCTTTCTCTTAAGAAGAACCGCTCCGGCATTGGTACTGTTGGATATAATCTTAACGTCTCCGCCCGACTTTACATTAGCGCTTATCGCCGGCACAGGACCTATATAACCAAGATCTATCTCTCCTGCAAATATTGCCTCCATCTCAGCAGGCCCTGCATTAAATGAAGTCCATGAAACATTACACGTATCCTTCCACTTCTCTTCAAGCGTTCCCTGATTCTTCATAACTAATGCCTGATTGTGCGTGATATTAGGAAAATATGCGATTCTCACATCAGTTTTTCCATCACTGTCTTTCTTGCCGCCACATCCGACAATAAGACCCGCCGAACATAAGCAGAGTGCAAAAGCAAGCGTTAAACTCAATAATCTCTTCATTTTCATAATTCACCATTCCTTTTTGTTTTGATAGGAATATGATATCATAAGGAAAAAATTTTTATTCAGCGAATTTTGAAAACGTTATCACCACGTTTTACTGTATATTACAACAGTCTGTATGGCATTTCAATAGCAAAAGTCTATTTTTTTGAAATCGTTTGCACGTTTTTTCTTTTCTTCCTTACATCGTTCTGTATAAGCTGGTATATACTTGCCACCACCGGCACTGCTACGAGCATGCCGATTACTCCGCCTATTCCTCCTCCAACCGTTACTGCCACGAGAACATACAGCGCCGGCAGTCCGAGCGAGTTACCAACCACCCTCGGATATATGAGATTCCCTTCAAGCTGCTGCAGTACAACGATGAATATAACAAACATAAGCGCCTTCATAGGGGATATCGTAAGCATCATAAATATACCCGCCGCCGCGCCAAGATATGCCCCAACAACAGGAATCAGCGCCGTAAATCCTACAAGCACACCTATCATTATTGCGTAAGGGAATCTGAATATAAGCATTCCCAAAGAGCACAGAATTCCCAGAATCACCGCTTCCGTACACTGACCCACTATGAATCTGTGAAAATTCCTGTTAAGTATGGAAACCACGTATAATATCTTTTCCTTCAAATCCTTCCTTACATAATGATCCATAAGCTCTTTCGCCTGTGCACTAAGGCTGTCCTTACTAAGCAGAAGATATATGGAGAAAATAAGTCCAAGTACAAAATTAACCAGCGATGAAAAGACAGTTGATACAGTCGAAATCAGATTGCCTGCCATACCGCCAAAATTCTCCGCAAAGAAATTCTGTATATTGAAAACTATATTATTCCAATTAATACCCGCAAGATACTCGGCAACCACCGGAAGATATCTGGTGACAAGCTCATTTTCGGACAGATTCCCAAATGCAACCGGAATTCGGTTAACTATCATACTTATGCTTTTTACAAGCTCCGGAATCACAATCACAAGGACCAGTACAATAATCAGAAATACCATAAGAAACGATGCGACCATGCATACAGGTCTTCTGCTTTTTATCACGCCCTTCTTATTGCTTTTAACAAAATAATGCTTTTCAAGAAAGCTCATAAGAATATTTACAATATATGCGATCACGCCTCCAATAAACAGGGATGCTAAGGAACCGGCTATGAGCATGACGTAATTTACGCCCACCTGCCAGTAGTATATGCACAGAAACAATATAAACGCACTTACGCCGACCCTGAAGCATGTTTTCCATTTGATATTAACCATCGGTTCACCCCTTATCTTTGCTCATATTTATTCACTATATTGTATATCCGAAAAAAATAATTTTCAACTCATTTTTCTGTATACCGTAAAATACATAGTAAGGAAGCTTGCAAGTCCTCCCAGAACATTGGAAACAGGTTCGGCAAGGAACACGCCGTATACTCCAATTGCAGGAATCATGGGCAGTATAATGGTAAGCGGAACGACTATAATGACCTTTCTTAGCATCGAGAAAAATATCGACTGCTTAGACTTACCCAGCGCAACAAATGTTGATTGACCCGCAAACTGAAACGACATCATAAAAAACGCCGCAAAATATATAAGTATGGGTTCATGCCCCGCCGCAATAAGAGTCTGGTCAGACGAAAACAGTCTGAGAAAGAACATCGGGAAAATCATTATAAGCGCCCACATAACGGCTGTATAACCGAATCCGACCTCTGCGGTAAATCTTATACCCTGCCTTACCCTCACATACTTTCTGGCGCCGTAATTAAAGCTTATAACAGGCTGCGAACCTCCGGTTATTCCATTGATAGGAAGTCCTATGATCTCACGCACCGAATTAATAATTGTCATAACTCCGATATATATGTCGCCTCCGTATATGGAGAGGGTTTTATTACACACAGCCTGAACAGTGCTGTTGCTTGCCGCCATGATAAATCCCGCCATGCCAAGGGATACTATCTTTTTTATTAATACGAAATCGAATCTGAAAAGGTCAGTAACCCTAAGCTTTATGACCGTTTTTCTGCCAAACAAAAATGCTATTACCCATATGCACGAAACGGACTGTGAGATAACTGTTGCAAGCGCCGCTCCCCTCACTCCCATATCAAATCCGAATATAAATACCGGATCCAGTATAAGATTTATTACAGCGCCTATTATCGTAGTACACATTCCTATGCCCGCAAATCCCTGTAGATTGATAAATCCGTTCATGCCCGAACCAATTGTAAAAAATACAGTTCCCAAAAGATATATCTGAAGATACTCTCTTGCATATGTGTACGTAATATCGCTTGCACCCAAAAGATAAAGAGCCGGCTTCATCGTTAAAAATGCCAGTATGGCAAGAACCACGCCCATAAGAATCTGCAGCGAGAGCACATTGGCTTCTATTCTCTTCGCCCTATCCTCATCATGCTTCCCTCTTGCCATCGCACAAAGCGGCGTTCCACCCATTGCAAGAAGATTCGTAAACGCAGCAATCAGCGTGATAATCGGAAACACAAGACCCACTCCGGTAAGGGCTGCCCCGACCTCTTCTCCCGGCAGATGACCAAGATATATCCTGTCTACGATATTATATATAACCTGTACGAACTGAGCGATAGTAAGCGGAACTGCCTGAGACAGTATAAGCCTTCCTACCTTCCCATGTTCAAAATCACCCTTTTGTTCCACTATAATCAACCACCTTTTTATCGCCCAAAAAGGTATACACAGACCTGTACACCCTTTTAACCGCCAATCATATTATATCAGAATAATCAACAATAGAGATTTCTTCTGTCCACTACCCTGACCGCCTTTCCTTCACTCCTTACGATGCTCTTTGGCTCCACAACTTTTACATCAACTGTTATGCCAAGCATTGATTTGAGGCCCGAAACTATCTTCTTCTCCCTTTCCGGTATCGTAACCGAAGAATCGGCCGCCATCTGAGGCGTAAGTTCAACCTGAACTTCTATCGTATCGGTGTTGCCTATACGGTCAACTACTATCTGGTAATTAGCCTCGTAACCCTGATTAAGTATTACGGATTCAATCTGTGATGGCCATACATTTACACCCTTAACAATCATCATATCATCACTTCTGCCCATCGGCTTATGCATACGAATATGAGTACGTCCGCAAGAGCAAGGCTTTCTTGTCAGATAACACAGATCCCTTGTACGGTATCTGAGAAGTGGAAATGCCTTCTTGGTAATGCAGGTAAATACAAGTTCTCCAACCTCTCCCTCAGGAAGAACTTCTCCCGTATCAGGATTAATAATCTCAGCTATAAAATGATCCTCCTGAATATGCATGCCGGCCTGCTCCGAACATTCAAACGACACACCCGGTCCGGATATCTCCGTAAGTCCGTAGATGTCATATGCCTTAATTCCAAGCGTCTCCTCGATATTATGTCTCATTTCCTCAGTCCACGGTTCTGCACCAAATATACCGGCTTTAAGCTTTATTTTGTCCTTAAGCCCTCTTTCCTTAATCGATTCGCCAAGATTAGCCGCATACGAAGGCGTACAACAAAGAATTGTAGAACCCAGATCCTGCATAAACTGGAGCTGTCTTTCAGTATTACCTGAGGACATAGGAAGTGTCAGGCACCCAACCTTGTGCGAACCTCCGTTAAGACCCGGACCGCCGGTGAACAGTCCATAACCGTAACACACATGACACACGTCATCCTTCGTTCCTCCTGCCGCCACAATAGCTCTGGCACAGCATTCATCCCACACATCTATATCCTCCTGTGTGTAGAACGCAACCACGCGCCTTCCCGTGGTACCGCTTGTAGACTGTATACGCACGCAGTCCGATAACGGTACTCCAAGCAATCCGTAAGGATACTCATTACGCAGGTCATCCTTCGTAACGAACGGAAGCTTATACAGGTCCTCAATCCCATTAATATCATCCGGTTTAACCCCTTTTTCATCCATTCTATCTCGGTAGAATTTGACGTTGTCATAGACAAACTTCACCTGTTCTGTGAGCCTTTCGCTCTGAAGCTTTTGAATCTGCTCCACAGGCATTGTTTCAATCTCAGGCTGATAATAGTTTCCCATAAAATTTCTCCTTATTATGTAATTTTATTAATTATTTACACTTAAATGATTATACTATATTTTTTTACTATAGTGAAGAATTTTCTCAAAAATATATCAGCCCGCATAAATTGCAGTTGTGCGAGCTGATATATTAATGAATAATATGTCCTATCTGATCCTGCATTTTTTAGTACCGGAATATTCTCCGTATACTTTCTTTCCCGAAGAATCAATCCTGTATGCGCGAATCCTTACGTAATATATCTTGTTTTTCTTAAGTTTTTTAATAACCTTCTTCTTCTGGCGCGCAGAAAGAGGAATCTTCTTTCCGGATGCAAATTTTCTGTTTGCAGAATACTGCACCTGGTAACCATCCACACCCTTTAAGGCGCGCCATGTTATACTCATCCTCCTCTTGCCTGCTTTTACCTTTTTTATCCTTACTGCATCAACGTCAATATTATCCTGATCATTATCACTCACAATGAGTATATTCTTATCCGCAATTATAACATTGACTGTATTGCCGGAATTATTCGTACCACCGATATTGCCTGTATTACCGGCATCCGTTACAGGTTCCTTCACATCCTCCGGATTATTATCCTCAGGATTATCAACCGGGGCATCTCCCGTGTTGTCTTCCGTATTATCATCCGGGGTATCCACTGTGTTGTCTCCTGCATTGTCTTCCGGGGTATCCACTGTGTTATCTCCCGTGTTGTCATCCGGGGTATCCACTGTGTTGTCTCCTGTATTGTCTTCCGGGGTATCCACTGTGTTGTCTCCTGTATTGTCTTCCGGGGTATCCCCTGTGTTATCTCCCGTGTTGTCATCCGGGGTATCCACTGTGTTGTCTCCTGTATTGTCTTCCGGGGTATCCCCTGTGTTATCTCCCGTGTTGTCATCCGGAAGCACCATCTTCTGTAGCTCCAATGTTTTGGTTATTCCATTTTCAATATAATATATAAAATTACTTCTTATAGTCATGGAGCTTACCTCAGCTGCTGCCAACATCTCATCATCACCGGCAGGATTATACCTGTAGATTCCGTTTCCGTCCGTATAATACAGTGTGTTATCATACACTCCGCATGATATGCCCGATTCTATATCTTCCATTCTGACAGCAGCGCCGGTAACCATATTCCACCTGTAGACGCGATTTCCGTCACTGTAATACCAGTCTCCATCAAGATACGCATAGGCTTTATCGACTCCGTTAACCTTAGGGAAGAACGAATCAAACGCATTTCCCATATTGGATACAATCTGTCCATACAGATTATTATTATACGTATCGGAAAATAACATATCATGACTATCTGTAAAATCAGAATGCTTTGCAAGCAGATATTCATGGTTTACCATATCAATGTCTTTGATTCCACCAATCATAACCGTAATCCACAGGTACAAAGTCTCCCAACAGTTCCGTTTGTGTCAACATCAATGACGGAAAGGCAATATCGGTTTCATGAACCTGTTGTCCTTTGTATACTAGATAGCCCTGCACCATTTGGGAGGGCAGACCATTAACAGAAGCCTCCAATGCAGTGGCAGACGCACCTATTTGCTCGGAGGTCGCTGTACCTCCTTCAGGGAAAGTCTCTTCAATACAGCCGGACAGCATCGTGGCCGATACAGTCAAGACTGAAATAAGTTTGAAGATGTTCTTTTTCATACGATAAATCTCTTTGTTTTTGGTTTAAAATTG
>CASFAQ010000016.1 GCA_949292725.1 uncultured Eubacteriales bacterium
ATACATAAATAAATACTGCAAATAAAATTATTAACGGTTTTTTTTCTTTTAAAATATTTATCTCTTTACTTTTTTCAATATGTTTCATCATATACTACTCATCTTTCAATTTATCCTTATATAAAAAGATATAATACCCTTTAAAATAAAAAAGTGCAACTTTTCAAGCACTTTTTATTTAATATTACTACTATTATTTTAAATTATTTTCTTTTTTTAATATTGCTATTTCTTGAATTAAATCTTTCTGTTTTTCTTCAAGTGCAGATACTTTACTAAATAATATGTATAGCTGTGTATTAATTGATTTCCACATTCTAATCACTTCCTTTAAAGATAATAATTACATTCCGCCTGAATATTTTCTCATTATCTCGTCTTTTAACATCTTTAGCTCATCATTCACTTTCTCTGAACCTACAAAAAACTCATTGTTCTCCACCAATCCGTATTCTACATATGAACCTTCACCAATATCCTGTATGTCCGGTATAACATTTTCATGATCTTTATAAGAAAAAATCGGCGACATGAGTGCTTCCGTAGTCTCATAGATTACATAATCCTTATCAATAACTTTGTATGCATCATTTAGGAAGGCAAGATATTCATCTCCGGGCATCATAGCGTTCACAAATCCCATGTTAATACTTTTATCATCCCCAAATATCCACGAGTTAAAAGGCAATATAAGTATCTCTTCACCCTCTTTAATATCATCACCTTTAAATACATGGACAACCTCTGCACTCTGCATTGAAACTTTATCAGCAAGCTTAACCTCTGACGTGCACCTTACTCTGACAATATTACTGCTCCTTCCTGTCATACCCGTTACGCTGCTCCTTACTATTCCCAACATATCATCATTCAAAAGTGCAACATCAAAATGTTCGAGAGTGTCATAATGCGTAAAAGACGCTCTGCATATGCATGCCGCAATTATGAGAATAGCGATTATGGTTGCCGTAGCCGCAATCCACTTTTTCATTCTACCACCTCCGATGCCATAGTATTTCTACTAATTCCCTGTTATTTACTTAAACGACGTCAAATTATCTCATCATTATGCACTATATACATTATCATCAATACATTCACGATTGCTAACATCAATATAAATACAATATATGCCACTGAACTGCCAAGACTTAAATCGGCCAGAGATATATACTCAAAATAGTTTGAAGACCACTCTATGGAATCTATACTTCCAAATATTTTTCCTATAGCAAATAGCAGGATATATACCGTCAAAAATATAAATACCGAAAACTTAAATCTGATAACCATAGATACACATTGGGCAAAAACTGCCAGCAAAGACGTTGCAATTCCAAATAATGCAATCATGACAATCATATATAAAAGCTTATTATATACCCACAAATCCGATAACAGATATCCTTGCACGTACTGCTTATAAACTGCATCAAATATGGAGGCGTTATCAGAGTCTATCGATGTATCAAGACTTACCGGAAACGCCAATATATTCAGCGCAAGTTCTATATATAACGGAAGTGCATATATAATAAAGGTGACCAGAAATGTGGATATGCTCCTGCTGATATAATATCCTTTTCTGCCTGTTCTTGCCTGTAGGAATACTATCGCACGGCTCTTCTTATCAGCAAAGTATGCAAAGGAAGCAGGCAGAACTATCAGCAAAGGATAATATTGCATAAATAAGAACCCCACCCTGCCATAATTATTGCCGCCCAAATATATAAGCCTCAAAGGATTATACATATATGACGCATCATAGCCATAATATTTCAATATATTTCCCATAAAGTGTGAGGCCATAGCTACAAGCATCACAAACCACATAATACAAGTACTTTTTCTACTGAATAATATGTAAAGTTGGGCCTTAACTGACTTCCACATTCCGGTCACCCCCTCCCTTTTTTAATATTTATCTTCCGTTATAATATACATGTGCATTTGCCGAATGATCAGGATTATTCCCTCTGAATGCAAATACAACATTGGATGTGTTTAAATAGCCTTCCTTTATTCCTATAAATGTAACTTCTGAAGCCGTTTCATTAAGCGTACGTATTTCAGTAATGTTGTTACCCTAATTATTATAAATAATTGTAAACAAATAACATACTATAATTGTATGTCAATCGGTTGTATTTGTCAATATATTTTCTTAATTAATTTTAATATTTTTTTATTATAGTCATACTTAAATTCCTTTCCGGCATAGCAGGAGTACCTTCTTTAATGGTTGATCTTTCCTGTATGTTCATCGTATCTATTGTAAGAGTTCTGTCATCTAATGCCCTTACCACGGCAAAAGGGTCATGGTAACCAATGTCCCGGTCTTTAAAAGACTCTTTTGATATTATCCTTTTTGTCATAGAACTCTCCTCCTTAATCGATTATTTTTTTGCTGTTGCGCCTGTTGACTGACGCACTGCTTTTTCATATAATTCTTCTATGCCCGTTGTAATATCAGGCATAGAAATCTGCGTATCACGATCAGACATCTTTCTTCATAACAGTTTCCCAACCTCTCTTTTTAAATACTATTTTGACCCATCCCCTATTTCGACCCATCTGCTAAATTCTTACACGCCATACAAATAAAAAAACCACTCGGAAGCAGTCGTTTCTGCCATTCCGAATGGTTCTTTTTATTGTTGATATTATAATTATTATTACATCATACCCATGCCTGGATTTCCTGCCGGCATAGCAGGGGTATCTTCCTTAATGGTTGATACTACTGACTCTGTTGTAAGAAGTGTTGATGCTACGCTTGTCGCATTCTGAAGTGCGCTTCTTGTTACCTTTACAGGATCAAGTATGCCGCTTTCCACCATGTTAACATATGCGTTATTGAGCGCATCATAACCGGTTCCAACTATCTCTTCCTTTACTTTGCTTATGATAACGGAGCCTTCCATTCCTGCGTTCTGTGCTATCTTATACAAAGGAGCCTCAAGTGCCTTGAGTATAATATTAGCGCCGGTCTTTTCGTCTCCTTCAAGACCTGCTGCAAGTGCATATACCTCTTTTGAAGCATGAATATATGCGGAACCGCCTCCTGCTATAATTCCTTCTTCCACAGCTGCACGCGTTGCATTAAGAGCATCTTCCATACGGAGTTTCTTTTCCTGCATCTCTGTTTCAGTAGCCGCACCTACACGTATAACTGCAACTCCGCCTGCAAGCTTTGCAAGCCTCTCCTGAAGCTTCTCTCTGTCAAAATCAGATGTTGTTTCATCAATCTGCTTCTTAATCATCGATATTCTTGCTTCGATGTCATCCTTAGCTCCAAGTCCGTCAACGATGATTGTATTCTCCTTGGTAACCTTTACAGATTTTGCACGTCCAAGCTGGTCAAGTGAAGCTTCTTTAAGGTCAAGGCCAAGCTCTTCAGTAATCACTGTTCCTCCTGTCAGAATGGCAATATCCTGAAGCATATCCTTTCTTCTGTCACCATATCCCGGAGCTTTAACTGCAACAACGGAGAATGTTCCTCTGAGCTTATTGATAACAAGGGTACTGAGCGCTTCTCCCTCAACGTCCTCTGCTATGATAAGAAGCTTAGCTCCTGACTGTACAATCTGTTCAAGAAGAGGAAGAATCTCCTGAATATTGCTAATCTTCTTATCTGTGATAAGGATGTATGGATCATCAAGATTTGCTTCCATCTTATCCATATCAGTACACATATATGCTGATACATAACCTCTGTCAAACTGCATTCCTTCTACGAGGTCAAGCTCAGTAAGCATTGTCTTGCTTTCTTCTATAGTAATAACTCCATCATTACTTACTTTTTCCATGGCGTCAGCCACCATCTCACCTACGGATTCATCTCCCGCTGAAATAGCTGCAACCTTTGCAATCTGCTCTTTTCCGGAGAGAACCTGACTCATTTCCTTTAATGACTCTACAGCGCAATCCGTTGCCTTCTTCATACCTTTTCTCAGAATAATCGGATTAGCTCCTGCAGCAAGGTTCTTCATTCCCTCATTGATCATTGCCTGTGCCAAAACAGTAGCTGTTGTAGTTCCGTCTCCGGCAACATCATTGGTCTTAGTAGCAACCTCTTTTACAAGCTGGGCTCCCATGTTCTCGAACCCGTCCTCAAGCTCTATCTCTTTTGCAATCGTAACACCGTCATTTGTAATAAGCGGTGCACCATATGATTTGTCAAGTACAACATTTCTTCCCTTTGGTCCAAGCGTAACGCTTACGGTATCTGCAAGTTTGTTAACACCTGCTTCCAGCGCTGTTCTGGCTTCTGCTCCAAATTTAATCTCTTTTGCCATGATAACTACCTCCTGATTATATCAATTAATCTTCAACTATTGCTACGATATCATTCTGCTTTACTACTACATATTCATCTTCGCCAAGCTTTACGTCTGTTCCGGCATATTTTGAATATATAACCTTATCTCCGACCTTAACCTGCATAACTACTTCTTTACCATCTACCGTTCCTCCCGGTCCTACAGCTATAACTTCTGCCTGCTGAGGCTTTTCCTGTGCCTGACCCGGCAGTACGATTCCGGACTTTGTTGTCTCTTCTGCTTCTAACTGTTTCAAAACGACTTTGTCTCCTAAAGGTACTAACTTCATTACACATTCCTCCTGATATATTTTTTTATTAGCACTCCTTTATGTCGAGTGCTAACTGCTAGGATATATATTAGCCACTCAATCCATTATTTGCAAATCAAATAATAATAAATATAACCGAAAAACCAGCCGTAATCTTTTTTTATCTCATTATTTCTCGTATTTTCTCTTGTTTTTACATTATATCACAATATTGATAATGGTTAAAACATAGAATATACTTATCTAATATACTACATTTGGGAGGCAGATATGAAAGAAGCGCTGTATACAATACCGGTAAATGACGCTTTCAAGGCAGAATGCGAATGTCCAATCTGCAATATGTACCGGAACATCGAAAAAGATGTTATCGAATTCACGATGGGACCAAGTTATATGGAGGACGACATACGTGCCGTTACCGATAAGAAGGGGTTCTGTTCCACCCATGCCGCAATGCTGTACCGCCATCAGAACAGACTCGGTCTGGGTCTTATACTAAACACCCATCTTGAGTACACGATAAAAAACATGGAAAAACTTATAAAAAGCGAGTCAAAGACTCCTTCGTTATTCAGAAAAAAAACCACGGGCGGTCCTGCAGAATTTCTGGAGCATGTAAACTCCTCCTGTTTTATCTGCGATAAAATAGCGGATACATTTGACAGATACATAGCAACTATATTTCACCTGTATCATAGCAGCTCCGATTTTCGCACATTATTTGCCGGGGCTAAGGGCTTTTGCAGCAAGCACTATCTTCTTTTATATAAGAGTGCGGACAAATATGTCGGAGGCCGGGAGCACTCAGAATTCATAGAAACACTTAACAGGGTATATATGGACAGCCTGAAGACAATGCAGGCAGATCTGGAGTGGTTCACCGACAAATTCGATTACAGAAACGCTGATGCGCCGTGGAAGAATTCCAAGGACGCTCTTGTACGTACAATCAAAAAAACCAACAGTCTGGATGCAGAAAAGGATATTCCTTAGACCCGGGTCTTCGGAATATCCCTGCATACGTTCTATTTTACCTTATATTCGGCTTATAGGAGCTTTTCTGAGAAACGATTCTGTTAAACACAGGTGCGTCGCTCCTGTGATCTTTACTGTCCACACAGAAGTATCCCTGTCTCAAAAACTGGAATCTGTCTCCACTCTTTACATCGGCAAGCGCAGGTTCGAGATAACAGTTGTTGAGAGTTTTCAATGAATTCGGATTCAGATTGACACTTCCGTCTTCGTTATAAACTCCCTTTTCTTCATCTACCAGATTCTCATACAGCCGTACGGTTGCCTTTACGGCAGTTTCCTTTGCAACCCAGTGTATGGTTCCCTTAACCTTGCGTCCTGTGAATCCCAAACCACTCTTCGTCTCGGGATCATAAGTACAGTGTACCTCTATGACATTCCCCGCATCATCAAGCACATAATCCTCACATTTTACGAAATATGCACTCATAAGCCTTACCTCATTGCCCGGAAACAGTCTGTAATATTTCCTGGGCGGTTCTATCATAAAATCATCACGTTCTATATAAAGCTCCCGTCCAAAAGGCACCTTTCTGGTACCCATATCAGGGTTCTCCTGATTATTTGGAACATCAAGGTATTCTATCTGTCCCTCGGGATAATTGGTGATAACAAGCTTTATCGGATCAAGCACAGCCATCATCCTTGGTCTTGTAAGTTTCAGATCCTCACGTATACAATATTCGAGCATTGCATAATCTATCGAACTCTGGGCCTTTGACACACCAACCATATTCATAAGCATTCTTATCGATTCAGGCGTATAACCTCTTCTTCTGAGCGCCGCTATTGTAACAAGTCTCGGATCATCCCATCCGTCCACAACACCTTCATCCACAAGCTTCTTAATATATCTCTTACCCGTAATCACATTGGTAACATACATCTTGGCAAACTCTATCTGCCTTGGCGGGATCTCATATTCAAGTTCATTCACCACCCAGTCGTATAACGGTCTGTGATCTTCGAATTCGAGCGTACACAGAGAATGCGATATGCCTTCTATCGCATCTTCGATAGGATGAGCAAAATCATACATAGGATATATGCACCACCTATCTTTTGTATTATGGTGAGGAACATGCGCAACTCTGTATATTACAGGATCCCTCATATTGATATTAGGCGAAGCCATATCTATCTTTGCGCGAAGCACGCGGCTGCCGTCCTCATATTCACCATTTTTCATTCTGATGAAAAGATCTAGATTCTCCTCTATGCTTCTGTCTCTGTACGGACTATTCTTGCCGGGCTCGGTTAACGTCCCTCTGTACTCCCTTATCTCCTCAGCCGTCAGGTCATCCACATACGCCTTACCCTTTCTGATAAGCTTTAATGCCGCCTCATACATCTCGTCAAAATAATCAGATGCAAAGTATACATTATCTATATTTATGTTTCCACATATCCACTCTACATCCTTGCGAATAGCCTCCACAAACTCAGTATCTTCCTTAACCGGATTGGTATCATCAAAGCGCAGATTGAATTTACCGTTATATTTTTCTGCCATTCCATAATTCAAAAGTATGGACTTGGCATGTCCTATATGAAGATATCCGTTAGGCTCCGGCGGAAACCTTGTTGCGATATCCTTATAAACCCCATTCTTAATATCGTTGTCTATCTCCTGTTCAATGAAATTGCGGGATACAACATTCTTCTCTTCCATATAGATGGCAGCCTCCTTCGGTGTTCTGGTAGATATAATCAGTTAATTTTATCATAGAATATCAAAAATATCAAATACAAAAAGAATACACGGACTGCCTTTTTTGCTTGATAATTTACTGTATTTGATATACACTACCTAGGAAGGCATAAAAGAAAAAGATGGAAGGTTGTTATGGTATTTTCATCTAATATATTTTTATTTATCTTTCTTCCTGCTGTACTGGGAATATATTATATCGCAAAAAAGAATTTAGAAATATTATATTTTTACTTGCTTCGCTACTTTTTTATATATGGGCGGAGCCGTCGTATATGTGGATTATCATATTGTCGATAGTGATAAATTATCTTGCCGGCCTGTTAATCGGCACAACTGATAAAATATTAGTAAAAAGGCTGGCATTGACATCCGGAATATTGTTAAATATATTTCTTTTATTTTATTTCAAATATTATGATTTCGCTCTGTCGTGTATAAATCAGATATTTAACAGCGGAATAAACCTTAAAAATACAGCCCTGCCATTGGGAATTTCCTTTTATACATTTTCAGGCTTGTCTTATATTATAGACGTCTATACACAAAAGGCAGAGGCACAGAAGAATCCAATGAATATTGCTCTGTATATATTAATGTTTCCTAAACTCGCACAGGGATCTATCGTCAAATTCAGAGATATAAAAGACCAGCTTCATAACAGAAGCATAACTGCAGATGACTTTGCAGATGGCATAAGGAGATTTATTTTGGGTCTTTCCAAGAAAGTGCTTCTTGCCAATCAGTTGGGCGCTGTAACAGCAGAGATATTTGGCGACAATCCCTTGTCTAATTCCGTATCCACCGCATGGCTTGGCGCAATTTTGTATACAATTCAGCTGTATTTTGATTTTTCCGGTTACAGTGACATGGCAATCGGTCTCGGAAAAATGTTCGGATTTAATATTATGGAAAATTTCAATTATCCGTATATTTCAAAAAGCATATCGGAGTTCTGGCGCAGGTGGCACATATCACTGGGAGAATGGTTCAAGCAATATGTGTATATTCCATTAGGCGGAAACAGGCGCGGAAATGTATATGTTAATCTTTTTATAGTATTTCTTCTTACCGGAATATGGCACGGAGCTTCGTGGAATTTTATCATATGGGGAATATGGATTTAAAACTGGTTATTCTTCTCACCGTGGCAGTTATAGCCTGTCTTCCAATAAAGAACCGGGTACTGAAGCTTAATATTCTAAAGAAGGATACCATAAGGATTGCGGCAGGGAACATTTATACAGCATTATTGCTTATCGTCTCTCTGATGTTTATGATGACCGACACCTTTAACGCTTTCATTTATTTTAAATTCTGAGGTGAGTACTGAATGAAAAAAATAATTAATTATATCTATATTATATTCTTCTTATTATGCATAACCATTCCTTTTATTCTGTCCGATAAAAAGGGCGGAAGGATTTCTGAGGGAGAAAACCGGTATCTGGCTACGGCTCCCGATTATTTTGAAAATGGCCATTTGAAATTAGGCGGTCTCAGAGAGGGTACTGAGGAATGGATTAATGACAATGCATATGGAAGAGAGTATTTTCTTAAACTGACAGATTATATAAATGTTCACATGCTAAAAGAAAAGAAGTCCGGCGTGAATTATTACTGAAAAAATGATTGGATATTTTTATATAATGATGGAGTTATAAAAAACTACAGCCATGCCAATTCATTAAATGATGATGAAATAAAACAACTTGTCGATAAATATGCAGACATTCAGAAGCACTACCGTGACAACGGCATAGGCGTATGCACCTCAGTATTTCCATATAAGACGGATATTTACAATGATTTTTTTACCGATTCAATAATCAAATCAGACGACAAACCACTGATTGATTTTTTTTTTGATAATATGGAGCGAAACGACAGCTTTAATGTAGATGTTCCGTATGACGAACTGATGTCATGCAAAAAAAACGGTATTCAGGCATACTATGCCTCATATGATGCATCTCACTGGAATTATTACGGCGCTTATATAGGATATCTGTCCGTAATGAATAACGTAAAGAAGGATATATCGGATTTAAAAATACTAAGCGAAGATGATTTTAATATCAGCCAGATACAGGTTGAAAAGGAATATGCAGGAAAGACCTACAACGATATAGACTTCTCATTTGCCATGAAAGAAGAAAGTCATGCTTCTCTTGACATGACTTTCTTTGACAATTATAAAAGGTCTGTTAAAACCCCCCTAAAGGAAAAATAGCTATGGGCTCGCGCCCATAGCTATTTTTGGTATGATTAATTATGCAACTAACCAAAAATATCAATGATAATTATACAGCACATTTCTATCATCTATATATTACTGAAAGATTCTCCTTGCAAAATTATATAATCCATTCTTCCAAGGTCCCCACCAATGACCTCCGGGCCACGTGTAATATATGTGATCAAAGCCATTATTCTTCAATGTTGTGCTGTACTGAAGCGGGCTGTCTCCTACTGTTGTGTCACCCTCACCTGCAACGATTAGAAATAATGTGTTGTCACGATATTTTGCCGGCACGGTAAGTGTCTCAGTGGTAAGAAGCCCTGATTCGCGCCAGTATGGAAGTACTCCGACTGCAGGGCAGAATGCACCAGTATATGCAAAATCATCAACCATTGTTACTCCGGTATAGAGGGCGTTACGTCCTCCCATTGACAATCCTGCTATCGCACGATTATTACGTCCTGTTTTCACCGAGAAGTTCTGTTCTATATACGGAATAAGGCTTGTCTTTAATTCATCAGCCGTTCTGTCATACATCTTAAACTGTTCTAACGTCAGATATCCCGGACTTGCTTCATCAGCCTTGCGTACGCACTGATTTGGAAGAACCATTATCATCTCCTTGCACGTTCCCGCAGCAATCATATTGCTTATAATCTCATTCGGCTTACCATCAAGCCATTCGCTCTCACTTCCTCCTATACCATGAAGAAGGTATAGAACAGGATACTTTTTATTCGCATTATATCCTGGAGGAAGTATCACCTTTGCATTTCTGTTCATCCCTGCAATATACGAATAATATGAGACATCGATTACCGTTCCATATGTCACTCCGCTTTTAACCTCATCAAAGCCGGAAGGCGTATCATAGTTATTATCGATAAATGATACCTTATCACTGTCTGCATCATCTTCTCCTTCCTTCATTTCCATATCATCCATGAAGAATGTCACAAGGTCATTTGATGAAGGATTGCTGTTATATGCGGTTTCAACAAATACCTGTACGCTTGACATATCTGCATCCTCAGGCACCTTATATGTTCCGCTTATAAGGCTCCACTGCCCTCTTACAGCTTCTCCCGATGCAATGACAGTTACTTTCCCTCCGGTAACAAGGCATATGTTAAATACATGAGACGCATCATTACCTTCGCTGTAATTGATATATGTCTTTACGGTATAACTCTCACCAGCTTCAACCTTTCCGGTTATATCCTGTACAGGTCCCGAAGGGGTCTGTTTTCTGTTGCTTACCTTAAGCGAATGATTGCCGTTTCGTTTGGTAACCCAGCCTAACGACAGTTCTGCACCTGCATGTGAATCCCAGGAAGACGTTCCGTCCTCAATATCTCCGTTAATGATTATAGGTACATCCTCTTTCATGGATACATCATCTACATAGAATGTCATAAGGTCATTATATGTATCAGGTTTCTCTGTCCAAGGCGTTTCAAAGAACACTCTTACATCGGACACATCAGCATTCTCAGGTATGGTATATGTTCCGGTTATAATACCCCAGTTTCCTTTTTGGGTAGTTACCGAACCCATGTTAGCGTATGTATTATCACCATATCTTATCGTCATAAAGAACTTCTTCTGATCCGGATACTGTGAGCTGTTCGCATCGCTTGCATCCTGCTTGTACTGAACCTTTGCAGATACCTTATACGTACGTCCTGCCTCAACTTTCCCGGTTATATCCTGATAGCATCCCGAGCTTGTGTAAGCGCGCTTTGAAACTTTCATGGAAAGTGCTCCCTTTGCCACTGTATAGTAGCCCAGAGACAATGTTGCTCCATTCATCGACTCCCATGAATCATATCCGTCCTCAAAGTCCGGATTATCGATCAGGTTAGAGCCTCTTATAATCTCTACAGGCATAGCTGTTGGAGCCGGAGTTGGCGTCGCTGTAGGCGCCGGAGTTGGCGTAGGCTTTGGTGTCGGAGTCGCTGTAGGCTTTGGCGTCGCTGTAGGCGCCGGCGCTATCTCTTTCATTGAAATATCATCAGCAAAATATGTCATAAGATCATTTGCTGCCACCGGCGACGGCGTCCACGGAGTCTCTATAAACACCTTCACGGAAGAAAGATTTGCATCTGCCGGTATGGTATAGGTTCCCGTAAGGTCTGCCCAGCTTCCTTTCTTAGCATACGCAGACGCTATATTTCTAATGGTTCCGTCACCATATACTATCGACATAAGGAACTGCTTTTCATCAGGGTAATTGGCGCTTAAAGCCTCATTTCCATCATATCTGTACTGTATCTTTCCACTTATCTGATATGTTGCGCCATTCTCCACTTTTCCCGTAATATCCTGCTGCGCTCCGGACGACGTATGGTCGCGGTCATAGACTTTAAGGCCGGTAACTCCTCCCGTCTTCGTAACCCAGGCCAATCCGAGTTTGGAGTTGCCCCCTGCTTCCCAGTTTTCCACACCATTCTCAAAATCACCGTTAGCAATGATATTATCCGTTGCCGTCTGAACTGATTTTGGCGGAACAAGCTGAATACAATCGAGATAAAGTTCTCCCGCAGCTGCTCTGTTTGCCTTTAACTCGATAGTATTGCTTCCCTGATTGAGTACGATATTCTTCTCAACAGTACTCCATTTGTTATATCCTCCGGTTGCTTTAAATGACAATGTATCAGTCTTTACTCCATTTATATAGAGGTCGACGCTATCCATTACCTCAACCCATGCCGTCATATATCTTATAATCAGCGTATGCTCGCCTTTGACTATTGCATTTACGGTTTCCTTAACAGCCGCAGACGGATTCTTTCCAAAATCAAGATAACCCTGTCCCCAGAAATTGATTATCTCGGGACTGAGACCTGCCGATGCACCGTTTCTTATATTCTTTTCAATATTTTTATATCCGAAATTCTCTGCCTCATACTGTCTTGTACCCGTATATTCAGTTGGAAGCGCCGGTGCCGAAACATTAGCGGTCTTATAATATGTAAGTCTGTCAGCAGCCTGTCCTTTACAATTGCTGATATTTATATCTATAGGACCGTTATGCCTTACCGTAAGAGTATATTCTCCGTTGCTGTAGCTTTCATATACCTGACTTGCCTGCTGACTACCTGCAAGTCCCCTGTCCTTGTATGTAAATGATGGTTTCGTGCTGCATCCCGATATCTTGATGATATCCGTCTTAAGCGACGTATCCAGCTCATTATCATAATTATTGAGATATACTGCAAGAGATTCCCTGTGTTCTGTAATTATTCCACCTGAATACCTGCTTCCAAGAGTGACATTCATCCTGCTGCATGTATTGTATTTGAACGGAATGGAACCGGATACGGACCTGTTACTCTTATAGGAATTATATACTGCCCATGTGTTTTCATTTCTGCGGGCATATATATCTCCGGTGTATTCCTGCGGAAACAGCGAGTTAAATTCATTTACTTTAGCCCATGTGCTGCCCCATCTTTCGGAGTACTGCGACGCTTTTACCTGTACGTCGAATGACTTCGCTACGTCATCCCGCAGCCCATATACCACCGGAATCGTAGGATATCTTCCGGTCTTTTTGTAATATGTGGTATTATCCGCATAATTTTTACCATCTTCCATATTATAAAGTCCGTCAAAGAGCGTCTGAGGAGTGCTGTATTTGTTATCATTGGTGCCCCACGAAACATCCTGAATAACAACCAGTTTTGTATTATCTATGACCTCCTGCCTTGTCGGAATCCTTATCGTTCCATCTATAACCTTTCTGAATACGTCTATGTATGCATTCCAGCACTGATTCGTAAACTTCCAGTTATTCTCCCTGTAGCCATCGGAAGATACCGTATCCTTATCCCCATTTATACAATCAACCCATATGAGCTCGGGTCCGTCTATGACAGTTGCTCCACTAATAAGGAATCGCTCCAGATGTGCTGCAATAGAGGATGAGAGCGTATAATTTCTGTCAGTTCCGCTATTTCCGTTCTCATCCGTCCATCCTGTATCGTCATAACGAATTCCATACTGTCCGCAGTAGCCCGAAAGATATGCACCCAGAGTCAGACTCTCCCTGTCATACTGATAACCCATTGTGGTATGTTTTTCTTCAATTATGTAATTATCAGAGTATTTTTCACATGCCGCCTTCCATTCCGGAACCCTCTTTAGCATAGCTATAGGATTGATATTGGCACACCACTGGTTACCGTTCCAGCTCATGGACACATACCCTCCGTATCTGTTACTGAGCTCTAAAAGTTTTGCAAGATGTCTGTATCTCGCCTCGTCACTTGGCGCCACACCATCGGGATTGGTTGCATCAAATCCCCAAAACTGTTCCGCATAGTGGAATCCTATAAAATTAGGATATTCTCTGTACAATTCCCCATAAATTGCACTCTCATAATCCACACTTGCGTCATAGTCAGGGAAACGCGCTATACCGCCGCTTGCAACCTGAACCATACACCATACCCTGTTCTCCGCACAGGTCTTTAACCATGATCTGGTACATTCCTCAGCGTCATGTACAATATTCCATTTGCCATTATTAAAGCTTACGGAAAGAGTGATAAGAAAAACTACATATGGTCTTACGTCACTCGGGACCATATCAATGACCTTCTGAGGATCCGGATAACACCACGGATCAATATGTACCATCCACACAGGCTGCTCGGGTGATATCGAACGACGAAAATACGTGTCTCCACCCATTTCCTGTGCCTTTACAACGCTCTGGTCGGTCGCATTCATGCCCATACCCGGAGATATAACGGATATAAGCATAGCGACCACCAGAACAAACCCCAATAATCTTCTCACTACACATTTCTCCTCTCTAATTTTATATAATACAAAACAATAATATTTATTTCATGTCGTTTATTCAATGATTATTAATAATATGAGCATGATTAATAATCATATATTAACAAACCATTCCCTTTGTGGTATAATGTATTAAAATTATATATTTACAATAAATATGACATATGGGGATGAGCAATCATGATCAGAACATTACAGGTCGGATATCACAGTCATCATTCAGATGATTTCAGAGTACACATAGGAGAGGGCAGATACTGGCTCATAATCAACACACTTTCTCCCGCCGAATTCTACGTCAACGGCAGATGGATTGCCTGCCGGAATAATCAGATAATCATATATCCTCCAGGAGTATATGTGGATTACCGCGCTCATGATAGTGAGTATGGGGACAATTATACATTACTGGTTACCAACGAGGATTTTATCGTTAACACATCCTGCCCCCTTGGCAGACCTATAACCATACAGTCACAGTTTATCTTTGACTATATATTCCACATGCTGTTGATTGATAATCATTATGACAGTAAGAATAAAACAGATAATATGATGATGCTTTATAAGCTTTTATTCAACAAAGTAGATGAGCTGTGCGCCAATCCCGACACAATGGGCTATAAAGACATATCTAACAGTTACCTTGCCGACCTGAATCTGCTGAATACCAATATAATAGAAAATCCAAGCTATAACTGGACCGTTGAACATATGGCCACACAGCTTAATCTGTGCAAGGGATATTTCCAGAAAATATATAAAAAGCAATTCGGCGTATCCTGCATGGAATTCGTTTATCACAGCAGGATTGAGCTTGCCAAAAGATATCTTTCCATATCAAAATACAGGATAAAGGATATTGCGACAATCTGCGGATATAACAACTACGAGCACTTCAGCAGACATTTTAAAAGATTTACGAATCTGTCGCCACAGGAATACCGCACTACATACCAAAAGCAGGTATCCTATCCATACACACATGAACAGGAACACCTGCCTTAACGTCACGAAGCATTATTTGAACATATGACCGGCAAGCTTATATTTTGCATTGCCTAAATATCCGCTGAAATACTTATATTTTCCCATGTCCTTTGTCTTGCCCTTGTAGGTTACGGATTTCTGTCCGCCAAGAGCTGCCTTTGCTGCCTTGATGCACTGCTTCTCCCTGTCAGAGGTAAATTTACCTGCGTCGTATCGCTCAAGCGCTTTCTTAAGCGAACCATTACGCACAGGCGAGAACTGTCCTCTCTGATATATAACTCCCTTTATCGTAGACGGAAATGATGATGACCTCACTCTGTTCATCACGACTATTCCCACTCCAACCTTTCCTGCGTACGGCTCCATATTCGCTTCACAATATATGATTGCCGACATAAGCCTCAGATCTGCTTTGGAATAATCATCCTCACCTTCTGCACCTGCTCTTACCTTCTTTGTTCTTTTACGAATATTCTTAACCGGCTTTTCCGAAGGTGCCTCAGATGTAACCGTCATCTCCTCTACAGGCACAACTTCCTGTACAATTACCTCTTCTGTATTAAAAGCTTCCTCTGCATAAGCCGCTTCGGTATTAGATAGCATAACTGCTATGAACATACCGATTACGCATAATGCAAATTTTTTCAAATTCATAACAACCTCCAAAAACTGTTACATTAAATGACTGTTTTTTACAACATTGTTGCAAGTCATTTAACAAATCTGTAACAATTATAACGTAACTGTTCAATAATTGCAACCCCGAATTTCCATGTACATTTTTCCATACATAAAAAAACATTGCAAAAACCGCCAAAAACTGTGTTTTTTACAATGTTTTAATATTTTCTTATCACATAGTTAAATGTTACAAAATTGTTTCGTATTAAACAGCTCACCTGTTTAATTATATTTTTCAGCAATCTTATCAAAACTTAATGTCCCGCCAAATATATCCAGGGCGCTTCCTATAGTAAAATCGACATTATTATCTCCGAGTCTGCAAAGCTCGTCAATATCTTCATACGAGGATATGCCACCCGCGTATGTGGCTGTAACATCCGCGCACGTACCAAGCAGTGTACACACATTGTGCTCTATACCACGAGCCTTTCCCTCTACATCAACCGCGTGTACAAGGAATTCGTCGCAATATTCGCTTAATATATATATAAGCTCATCTGTAAGCTTTACATCGGTTATCTTCTGCCACCTGTCCGTAACTATATAATAATCATCCGATACCTTCTTGCAGCTAAGATCCAGAACCAGATTCTTCTTCCCCACAAGGTATGATATATCCTTTAACCTGTCGTAATGTATAATACCGTCTCTGAATACATACGAAGTCACTATAACATGAGACGCGCCAAGATCAAGCATATATTCGGCATTGTCACATGTTATGCCTCCGCCTATCTGGAACCCCTTTTTGTATTCTGACAGAGCGGCTCCGGCCTGCTTTATATCCGCCTCATACATATCGCTTCCGCTTTTATTAAGTAAGATTATATGTCCGCCTTTAAGGTTATACTGCTTGTATAATCTTGCGTATGAAGCCGCATCCGAATCAGATACATAATTCTCGCAGACATCATGAGCGCCGCCTGCGTCCTTAAGGGAGCTTCCCACTATCTGCTTTACCTTACCGTCATGTATATCTATGCATGGTCTAAATCTCATAGCAGCCACCAACCTGATATAATATTATAATCCCAGTATATCTTCCACGACATTCTGCATATCTTCTTTTGCGCATACACGATCGTGCAGGATTGGCGCAGTCTTAATATCCGTAATGGCATCCGGGATATCAACTCCCGACACCCTGCAGAGCTCATCGATAAGTTCAAAGTCACTCATCTTATCATAGGATGCATCTATGGCACACATTACGCTTCTTGCAAATTTATAAGGACTTGCCGTGGATGCAATGACTGACGGAGCATCGTCCCCGGTCTGCTTTCTGTAATTCTCATACACGACAGCCGCCACGGCTGTATGCGTATCCATGACATATCCTGTATCATCATATACATGCTTAATGCACTCTGACATATCCTTCTCAGACGCATATCCACCCAGAAAATCAGAAAGATTTCTGCGCATATCATCATCAATGGAATATATACCCTTTTCAGACAGCGCTTTCATATATTCTGACGTCTTATCGCCGTTATAACCGGATATCATATAGATGAGCCTTTCAAGATTACTTGAAATCAGTATGTCCATGGAAGGCGAGCTTGTTAATATAAAATCTCTGTTTCGGTCATATGTTCCGGTTCTAAAGAAATCATACAGTACCTTATTCTCATTGGAGGCACATATAAGCTTTCCAACCGGAATGCCCATCTTCTTGGCATAATAAGCGGCAAGTATATTACCAAAATTGCCTGTAGGAACCACATAATTAACTGCATCACCGGACTTGATGGCGTCGCTTTTAAGCAGTCTTCCATATGCATACACATAGTATACTATCTGTGGAACAAGCCTTCCGATATTAATGGAATTGGCAGACGAGAACTGATAACCCTTCTCCTTCATACGCTTGACAAGTTCTCCGTTACCAAACATCTTCTTAACACCTGTCTGAGCGTCGTCAAAATTACCCTTTATACCTACAACATATGTATTATTACCCCTCTGGGTAAGCATCTGCTTTTCCTGAATCGGGCTTACGCCGTCTTTTGGATAGAATACTATGATTCCGGTGCCGCCAACATCCGCAAATCCTGCAAGGGCGGCCTTTCCGGTATCCCCACTCGTTGCCGTAAGTATGATTATCTTATTGTGAATATCATTCTTTTTCGCCGCACACGTAAGAAGGTGCGGAAGTATCGATAACGCCATATCCTTAAAAGCTATAGTGGCTCCATGAAAAAGCTCCATATAATATGCATGTCCACATTTTTTAATCCTTGTAATATCCTCTATATCGAACTTGGAATCATAGGCGGCGTCAATACATCCCTTAAGCTCCTCCTGTGTATAATCCGAAAGAAACTCTTTCATTATAATATATGCCGTCTGCTTATAATCCATATCCGAAAGCTCATCAAGCGCTACCGGAAGTTCCGGAATAGTATCGGGAACGTATAATCCTCCATCATCTGCAAGACCCTTTAATATAGCCTGTGAAGCAGTTACAGTTTCCTTACTGCCCCTTGTGCTCTTGTACATAATATCCATATAACAATCTCCTTCACATATAGCCTACTCTAATCTGATATATGATTATAGCATTTGGGATATCTTATTTCAATAATATTTTATATACACTCATTTGTAGAACTCGTGACATCCATAGCTAAAAAGATAAGTAAGACTGTTTCTGAACCACCCAAGGCCCTCCGGATCGGCATATCGTGCCGCCACAAAATATCTTGCTCCCGATGAGTTATCTTCACCCGATAATGCTCTATCCACCGCTTTTTTCGTGGCAGCTGACACTCGCACGGAATAGTATCTGCCATCGCACACCGGTGAGAACTGATACACCCCGCCCCTGTGGGCGAACACCACTCCCTCTATATCATCTGCAAACTCATCAGACAGCACCCTGTTGATTATAACATTGGCAACAAGCATTCTTCCCGACACATTCTCGCCACCCGCTTCTGCCTCCACAATTCTGTACAATATATTCTTTTCCTTTTTATTTACCTCGAATTCATCCCTGTATCTGGTTACGAGCCCGTTAACACGCACATCCGGCATACGTATTTCCGCCGTCTGCTCTATAAGCCTTTCACTGTTCTGCTGGCTCATTATGACTGTATCCGATATACAGTACAACTCCTCGGTCGGCCAATCGACATACACAGGCAGGGTAAGCAAAGCAAGACTAAGGCACAGATATTTCAAACTAATACACCCCTTTACATATTACTATATAATAAGTATGTAACAGTTTTGAAATAATATTCCATTTTTTGTAAATTATTATTACATGAAAATTATTAAAGATTTTGTTCACACATTATTAACTTTTTGCACATCGATAATTCATTTATAAAGAATATACTTGACAATAGAAAAAGAGCTATGGCACAGAATGCTTTTTTACGTTTTTTCATATTATTAGGGTCATCCGGGTAACCGGATGACCTTTCCTCCGTTTATTGGAACATTATGAAGAATCCCACCAGATATAATATAAGATATAATATGACCATTATCCCATTGATACATGCTGCTACGGATACAAGTCCTTTTTTTATATCCTCAGCCTTTAACTTATTATATGACACCACAAATGATATCAGGTTGATAATAAGACATACAATCGGTATGATTCCAAGCCACTCGTCACCCGCTCCCTTATTTATCGCAGATATTATGCACAGTATTATAAAAGTACACAAAGAAACCACCCCTGCCAGAAATGTCATAACAACCGGCACTGGCTGTTTTCTATTTGCTATCCTGAGCGCGTTTCGCCTGCGCTTTTTTACAATGCTGTAATTATCCAATTCATTCACCTTTATTCTTACGTATATTTTTTCTTATATGCACTGCTGCCTTATATAAGAAAAATCCGATCATCACACCCATGATATTAAGAAGTATATCATCAACATCAAAACTGCCGACCTTATATACCAGCTGAATGGTCTCGATGCAGCTTATCATCAGAAGCCCGTTAAAAAATGTGACAAGAAAATGCCTGTATGATCTTGCAAATACAGGCATACACAAACCGAAGGGTATAAATGCCACTACATTGCCAACAATGTTAAGCATAAATCCCTCAAAACCAATCGCATCATAATGTACAATATATCTTCTAATCTCTGAAAAAGGTCTGAGATTATATCTGTATCCGCTCACTCCGGTTCTTCCGTATCGTTCACAGAAGAACAAAAAATACACCATCGCGGCAATATATATACAGAACGCAAACCATATCAGATATTTAATATTCTTATTTTTCATATAAATTTTCAGCCCTTCGGCAACGCCATATCACCTGTTTTGATGAGCCTTAGATGTCTCATAATTTCTGAAAATAAAAGGGTAAGTATCGCCGGCGCCACAAAATGCATAACGACTATCATGGCTGTTACAACAACAGGTGATGATCCACCCTCTGTAACCATGGTCTGATAAGTCATTATCTGACCGACAAGCCCCGACGTACCCATTCCGGAACCGGTGGCATTATTGGTCATATGAAGCAGACATGTTGATACAGGACCCAGAATCGCACTTGTCAGCGTAGGAGGTATCCATATAAGCGGTTTTCTTACTATATTCGGAACCTGAAGCATGCTTGTTCCAAGCCCCTGTGCCAGAAGGCCTCCTACCTTATTCTCCCTATAACTTGCAACGGCAAATCCAATCATCTGAGCGCTGCATCCTATGGTTGCCGCTCCTGCCGCTATTCCCCCAAGTCCAAGGGATACTCCTATGGCGGCCGAACTAATAGGCAGTGTAAGGATCATTCCCATAAGAACCGACACTACAATTCCCATGACAAACGGATAACTTTCGGCTCCCATATTAACAAGTCCTCCAAGCATCGTCATAAACGACGATATGGAAGGTCCGATAAGGATACCAACTGCACTTCCTGATATAATTGTAACAAGCGGAGTGAGAATAATATCTAATGGCGTCTTTCCCGCTATAAGTCTTCCTACCTCTATTCCTACAAATGCAGCCACAAAAGCTCCCAGCGGTTCTCCCGGAAGCCCCGTAACAGTACTTATTCCGGCTTCATCAGTGCTAAATGAAAGAACCACACCAGTGCCCAGTATCTTACCTGCCCACGCTCCGACCATTCCACATACAGCGGAAGATACGGCAACAAGCGGCGTTGCCTTAAACTTACTCGCAACTCCTACACCAATACCTGCGCCGGTAAGCGCTTTTGCAATCGTTCCTACGGCTACAATATAGACCCCTGCAATACCCGGAACAAAACTGCCAATCTGACAGAGTATAGTACCGATGATAAGTGTTGCAAACAATCCAAGAGCCATTCCTGACAGCCCGTCGACAAAGATGTGATTAAGTACTTTTTTAATATTATTCATCATATTCTCCCGGTAATTCACTACTCTAGAGTAGTGATTTTTCTTTGGTACATAATATCATATGTCATTTTCATGTTCAATAGCATATGAATTTTTTTTCATAAGTGCCATTCCGTATGCTTTCATGTCACCGGCATATTCTTCGTTACATTGCCGTACTATGATTCTTGAATACATGTTATCCTCATCTTCTATCTTTGAGAACTGATGCTTTAATGCATGAATATAATCCGAATCTGCTTTACAGGTATAATATTTCTTTATCTCATTAAGCACATCATATGCCTTATCAAGGAGTTGTCCATTATCATACTGTGCCGCAAGTCTTATCATGTCAAGCGCCTCTTTCTGTGCTTCCTCATCAAATTCCGCATAATCAAGCGAATCCAGATATTCAAACAGCATATCAAGAAAGATAAGATCTTCCCTAAATACACCATAAGGTGTAAGGGGATTGATGTCAAGGAGTCTGAACTCAATATACTCTGCGCCATTCTTTTTCAGATTATCAAGATTATAATGCCCCTTGCATTTTAATCTGACCGGATAATAAAGCTCCGATTCAGAATACAGGAGTCCCTTATTTACCATATTATCTATGGAGCTTATATATCCGTCAAACGAGGTATAATCTATTATTGGCGTAAAATGATTCCAGTAACCATTTTTTCCACATCTTATCGATGCTTCCTCATCCGATATTGTAAGACCGTATCTGTCACTGCTTACCAGCGATATGTCACAGATTGGGCTTGCACCCATCAATAATACCGGAAGCCATGCATATTCGGCAATTCTCGCAGCAAGCTTAAGATATCTTTCGTTCGTATCCGGTATGTTATTATTATCCAGAGAATAATTATAGTGAATCCCACAATAGAGCATCTTCCTCACGTCATATTTCTCCGAAAGAAGCTTCCTGTAATCCTCCCTATACTTATCTTTCCTTTCAAATCTGGCGATACCTATCTCATCATTTGGTAGTAGCACAGGTGGCACAGAAAAAGGCCAGATATATTCTCTTGTTTCACCATCTGTTGAAAGCACGGACTCAACTTCTCTGTATATACTCTTTAACGCCTGATACACCTCATCTATACTTTCGCACGTATCAGTTATCAGTTCCATCTGGCACTCAGCATAATCCTTTGAAATATGGGCGTTATCAAATGGATGCTCCTTTTGGGATATGCGCGCATCATTTGTGACCCTGAGGCTTTCCAGCTCTATTCCGAATGTTTTGTAATGGTTGATATTATAAATTTTCATATGAGATTTACTTCCTGTTGTTTTTTTTATATTTTAACCATTAACTTATGATATGTAAATAATAATTTAGGGGTTGACAAACAGACATCCATAGTGTATCATTTTTATTGTTGCAAAACAAAAGCACATGCGCGAGTGGCTCAGTGGTGGAGCACTTCCTTGCCAAGGAAGGGGTCGCGGGTTCGATCCCCGTCTCGCGCTCTGAATTATAAACTTTTAAATGATACGGCTGAATGCTAAATATATTAGCGTCCAGCCGTTAATTTTGTTGGTCATACAGAGCGAACACATCGCACCGCTATTCTTTCACGTCCGCCATATGTACAGGTGAACAGCGTAAGCGCCCAGTCACCGTTAAGCATTCTCTCGCAATCGTATCCGTCTATCACTTCTGTCTCATGCACGAGATAATTGTGAGTAACGCCCGTTACATCCGTAAACTTTATAACATCCCCTGCTTCAAGATGCCGTATTCCGTTGAATACACTTCTCATATTATGCCCTGCAATTATCATATTATCCTGTCCGCAGGTTCCGGAGTACAGACATGGGCCGTTACCAAGCGCTTTATCGGTGCACTCACTCTGAACCGGAAGTTTTACACCAGTCTTTGGTATATCTATAACTCCAATGTAGTCTGTACCATCTACATCAAGGCTCTGCATCATCGAAATATCCACAGGACTATCATAACCGCCTGCCGTAAGCATCGCCTGCTCATAATTATCGAGCGCTGTAACGTTATGTGCACGAACCTTATTATCCTGTATATTATTGTATACAAACAGACTTATCGCACATCCGATGCATATTATGCCTCCTGACCACAGAAACCTTCTTATGTTCTTGTTTATCAGCTTTACAAATCCGGCAATGATAAATACCATGCCTGAAACAGCCAGTATGGACACCGGCCACCAAAGCTGTCCTGTCTGCGGAAGTTTTTCTCTGTCATTATCCTTACTGTTATTAAGCCATGCCGCCCCGTCGTCATAAAAAGCCGCATATTTGCCCATCTCATCCTCAACAAGCTCCGGTTTTACAGCCTTAAGCTTCGCATCAATTATGATCTTTCTCGTTATATCATCATTATTTTTTACCGGAAGCTCAAAGATTACAGGCTGTGCTATATATCCAACATTGTCGTATATGTATCCCGATGGTGCGACAAGGTACAATCCGTCCGAAAGATTTTTTATGACCGCATTACCCTTTGAATTGGTCTTCTTGTCAGTCTGCGTACTTATCTTATTCTTTAATATATAAGACGAAAGCTGTTCAGCTATATCCTGCCATCCGGAAACATCCCTGTATTCATTAAGGTCCGCAGAAGAATCTTTGAATGAGGATGTCTTTTCAAAAGAACCTTCCTTTGTCAGAGTGGCAACCTTATACAGCTTAACACTCATACCCTCTATATTTACATCATCATAATTATACTGTACAGTAACCTCATTATGCGCATTATCCGCGGCTTGCACAGGTACTCCAAACATGCCGATAATCAACGACATTGCAATAAACAAAATGTATCCGGCCATTTCATTAATCCCCTTTCTTATTGATAGAAACAATATCTGTCTTCCTCCTCCCTTTTGGCCCGATACATTGCGCTTTCCGCCTGCTCGAGCAGCTCATATGCGCTTGATTCTCCCGTAGTGTCTATCGATACGCCTATGCTCGCACACACGGACGTATTATCTTCTATACGAATATCCTGAAGCGCACTTACAAGTTTTTTTACCCTTAGTTCTACATTATCCCTGTTTAGAACTCCTGATAGGAATATGACGAACTCGTCTCCTCCGAATCTCCCAAGCATGTCCTCTTTACGGAACACATTTTTGATGATATCGGCAACGGACTTTAGCACCTCATTGGCATTTTCATGTCCCATCACATCATTAATATACCTGAAATTATCTATATCGACAAGTAAAAGCGCTCCTCCGCCTGCCTCAGAGTTACGTTTGTTAAGGGCATATATGGTCGAATCGTGATTAAGCATACCGGTGAGAGCATCATTGGCCGCATGTTTCTTAAGATCAGCCGTCATCTTCATATCCTTATCTATACTGTCGGAGCGACCTACAATACGGTATACCTTTCCGCTGTAATCCGCCACGCTTTTGTAATATGATCTGTACCATTTATACTCGCCATCCGATGAAAATCTGGCCTTGTAATCCATGGAACCACTTCTTGGATTCTTAATTGCATCACCGAATACTTTCCTGTGTATGTCCATGTCATAATCATCAAGCCAGCTGCATTTTCCCTCTCCAAGGAATTTTTCTGCCGTTACAGTCCTTATATTACCTGCGCTCTCACATAATTCTACTGTTATGATATCCCTGTCAGGATCATAGTCATAAGTTATCGTTCCCGGAATCTTGGCAAGTGTCTCGTATTTTTTCTGAACCCACTGCTGCGTAAGCTCTTCACTCATGTGAAGCGTCTCAGTTATATCCTCAAATACGGCAAATATTATATGTCCCTCATCAGAAGTATTAACATGTCTCATACTTATATGAATGTATTTGCCACAGGAATCAACCTTCATATCATAACTGTATGTTTTTCTTGATATGGTTTCTTCAACCGAATCTATGACTTCTGCCCGCATATCCGCATCCACATTGTTTAGAATATTATAATGCAGCATATCTGTAATTTTCCTGTCAGGATCAAGGGCTCCAATACATGAATTAAATATAAACGAAGCATTACTCTTGGAATCCAGAAGTTCGGTAAGGTTGATTCTGTTATCCGCCTCTCTGTGACGTGTTGTCACATTGTCCGGGCCACTCATTATAAGCTTCTCAAATGAATCCGCATCCATTGGCATGGCAAAATAATATCCCTGCATAAATCTGCATCCCATATTCTTAAGGAGTCTCGCCTGTTCTTCCGTCTCCACTCCTTCTGCGATTACATCCATGTCAAGTGCATGCGCCATACGTATGACCGAGCTGATTATATTGCCTGCTCTGGCATTATTATCAGTTTTTGATAGAAATTTCAGGTCCATCTTAAGCGTATCCACCGTCATATCCTTAAGCATGTTTAAGGACGAAAATCCACTTCCAAAATCATCCATCTCGACCTTGAACCCGAATTGTCTGAGCTTTGATACAATCTTAATAAGTTCGTCAACATCCCTGATATATGCACCCTCAGTAATCTCAAGTCGTAACATATCTTTAGTAAGTCCGTAATCATCGACCAGTTTTTTAAAGTATTCACATACATCTATACTGAGTACATCATTTCTTGAGATATTTACCGAAAGCGCTACGGATATATTTTTACCTGATTTCTTCCATTTCTGCATATATCCGCAAGCCTTATCCCATATGTAATGATCCAGAAGAAATATCTGTCCCGAATCCTCCAGAATCGGAATAAATTCATCAGGCGATATGTTGCCAAGCTCGGGATTATGCCATCGTGCAAGTACCTCTGCTCCAATTATCTCGCCGGTCGTATAATCGTACTGTGGCTGAAACCACGGAGCTATCTCTCCATTGGCCAAGGCATCTCCTACCCCATGCCTTATCCTTGAAGTACGGGCTTCCCGCTTCCACAACTTCTCATCGCAGAATACGATATTGCTTCCCGAAATCTCCTTAGCCTTTTTCTGTGCAATATTGGCATAATCAAGCAGGTGATTGACATCAGTGACCTTATACTCCTTTGGATCAAACACATACACTCCGGCACACATCTCAACCACATACTGCTTCTCAGGAGTATACAGATATTTTTCAATACTGCCTGACACATAACGAAACGCCTCACATGTCATCTCTTCTGAATCAAATGGTGCAAAAACAACCACATTATCGCGCGAGATACGGGCGACAATTCCCTTATCGCCTATTACTTCAGCTATAACCTCTGCCCAGTGACGAAGAAGGGCATCCCCTTTTTCATAGCCAAAGAAATCATTGACAAATTTGAACTGCTTAATGTCCAGATAACACACCTGATACACTTCATTCAGAGCATCGGACAGAATATCTTTAACCTTTATCTTGAAACCCTCATAGTTAAAGCATCCCATCAGCTCATCATAATAATTAATCTTATTCAATATGCGCTCCCTCTACAATCAGTTTTGTATAAACCACCGCATGCTCCGGTGAAACATCGAGCTCCTCGGTCATATCAAGCACCGGCATGGAGTCCGTATCAAAATGAACTCTTCTAATTCCACTGCTCCTTACGCCTTCCTCGCCCGGTCTTGCATGATATGTATTCCATATATCTCCATACTCATCCACGACATAAGCATTATGTCCTGTTCCAAATTCTCCCGGCACGCTTCTTGAGGTAAGAATAGGATAATTATTCTTCTCCCAGTTTTCCCTGACAAGAAGATCCTTTCCCTTTTCAATCGTGAGCATGCTTACCACATATGATGTATCCACTGCAGCGCTTGAAAATGTAAGCACTATCCTGTCTTCAAATATGAGCGCAAATGGTCCCTCATCGACAAATGTATGATTATTGGCCCAGCCATAATCCGGTTTTGACAACACTACAGGCTCAGTAATAAGCTTCCACGGTTCATTTCTGTCAATCTTTGCGATATAAAGCCACGCTCCCAGATCCTTAGGCAGAAACTGCCTTTGCGACCATACTGCATAATACTCATCCTGCCATTTAAAACAGGTCATATCAAGCGTAATCTCCCGACCCATCTCGCACAGATCCGTGCCGTCCCATTTCACAACTCTCTTTGGTGCGGACCAGTCATCCTTATTGGAAGGATTACCACCGTCACAAAGCTCCATAACATGCGACTCTTCACAGAAGAATTCTCCCGGAGTAAGAGCAAGGAATATATAAAGCTTTCCATCTATCTCATGAAACTCCGGCGCCCACAAAAGTCCCTTTGCATAATCATACATATCCGAATCAAGTATAAGTTTTTCTTCAGCGCTTACAAGCTCAGGGATGCTGTCAGCCTCCCTCACATACAATGAATGATTATTATCGGCATCATTGGTAGCTATAAAATAATATTTTCCGTTCCAAAATCCTATACACGGGTCAGCCCTGTTATATGCTACCGGAAACTCATAATGCTCCTTATGTATAACGCCTTTTATATAGTATTCTCCGCTCTTATCAAAGTCTATACCGCAGACATCCCAGTCGACTCTTTTTAATGCGCTTGTGCCATCGCTGTATAACGCCCTAATGCGGATGTCCTCAAGCTCCTCTTTGGACGAAACTCTGATAGTGTCGCTCACTTCGTTACCTATATGATACGCCACAGTAAGTTTTTTTACAAGTCTGTCTGCAATTTCATCAGACACACGAATGACAGCACAATCCCTCGCGCCTTCAATATCTGTTTCGACACAACCGGACGACGGCTCATCACATGACGATATCCCATCAACCTGCACTCCCCCGGTCATATCCTTTAGTATACTTTTATACCACTTACCGCCGGCACTCCACATAAGCCTGTAGTCGTCACAGGCTTCGTCATATTCACAGTATATCCTTTCAACTTCTGTATCTGATACATGTATCATTCCAATTTCTTTATACTTTATAAGGTCTTTGGTCTCCCAAAGCAGGATACCGCCCACATCCTCAGTATCCGCACAGCCCTCGCCGTCAGTACGTACGGCAAGAACATAGAATCCGTCCTTTGTCTTCTTCTCTGTTATAAAAGGATTCCTAAGACACTTGGGATTGAGGGAACCATCCTCATTCTCTGTAGCCAAAGCGAACAGAACACCCGAATTGTGGTTTAGCGCAGTAAATCCGTCTCCCTCCCTGATGGCAAGATGCATACTGTATGCTATTCTCGCATCATAATGAACAGAATCAATCGGCTTCCTTGTGTAATATAATATTTCTTTCATACCATCATCTCACTTCACTCATTATATTTTTCAAGAAAATGATACTTAATACCATTCTCCTTGTAAGCTATTATCGTGCTGAGATTGACATTCTCAACACTTTTGAATATATTGCCTTCGATATACGGATTGACCTTACGCAGATTACGTATAAGCTCCTTTATCTCCTGCCTCTTCGACATGCTTTTATCTTCCCCGCATAATGATACTTCTTCCGTAAATCTGCACGCACACCGGAGGAATTCAAGTTTATTATAATCCCTCCATGCAATGATGCTTTCTTCCCTTATAAGATACATGGGTCTTATAAGCTCCATTCCTTCAAAATTCGTACTGTGAAGCTTGGGCATCATAGTCTGTATCTGCGCTCCATAAAGCATACCCATAAGTATCGTCTCAATGACATCATCATAGTGATGTCCGAGCGCTATCTTATTGCATCCTAACTCTTTTGCCTTGCTGTAGAGATGTCCTCTTCTCATCCTGGCACACAGGTAACATGGTGATTTCTCCACATGATATACGGAACCGAATATATCAGTTTCAAATATCGTTATGGGAACCTTAAGCATCTCTGCATTATGCTGTATCTGCTCCCTGTTCTTCTTGTTATACCCGGGGTCCATCACCAGAAATTCTACTTCAAACGGAACCTTATTGTGCTTCATAAGCTCCTGAAAAAGCTTTGCCATAAGCATGGAATCCTTTCCACCGGATATGCAGACGGCTATTCTGTCATTTGCATTAACAAGCTCATACTCTCTTACCGCTTTGGTGAATCTGCACCAGATGTCCTTATGGAATTTTTTGACTATGCTCTTCTCTACATCTGTCATCTCATTCATCCGTACATTCTCCAAGTCCTGCCAGATCTTTTATAACCTCGCCCGCAATTAAAAGTCCTGCAACAGGCGGCACATATGACATACTGCCCGGAACCACCTTATCCATTCCGTCATTATCGACCGGTTTACGAGCCTTCTCAGTTGAGTAGACACACTTAAGCCTCGTAACCGCCCTCTTCCTTAGTTCCCTTCTCATAACTCTTGCAAGCGGGCACACAGAGGTGTTATATATATCGTCTACAACAAATGCTCCTGCATCAAGCTTGTTGCCGGTGCCCATGGAACTTATCACCGGTACATTCGCTTCATTTGCTTTCATGATTATCTCAATCTTGGCGGTAACAGTATCTACCGCGTCAATTACATAGTCATATCCCGAAAAGTCAAATCCGCTAGAATTTTCAGGAAGGAAAAAGCATTCATGTGTTTCCACGACTGCGGTAGGATTAATATCAAGTATCTGCTCCTTCATCACATCAGTCTTATATCTGCCCAGCGTGCTTACGGACGCTATTATCTGCCTGTTAATGTTGGATGCGGATATTCTGTCATTATCTATAAGTACAAATGAACCGATACCTCCACGCGCAAGTGCGGATACTGCATATCCGCCAACTCCGCCTATTCCAAATACCGCAACCCTTGCATTATTGAGCCTTGCAAGAGCATCCCTGCCAATCATAAGCTCCGTGCGCGATAATTCCTCTCTCATACACCTCTCTCCGAACTGATATCCGTTATTCTATGGAAGCATGTATCTCCTGGAGCGGCATCACGCCGACATCTCCCTCTTTGATAACAGTGTATATTCCTTCTGCCGTGGCTTTGGCCGCCGCCATGGTCGTAAAGTATGGTACCTTTGCCTTAATCGCTGTCTTACGTATATAACTGTCGTCAAACTGCTTCTCTTCCTTTGCAGCCGGCGTATTGATGATAAGCTGAATGTTGCCGTTCATAACTTCATCAACGATATTAGGACGACCTTCCTGCATCTTATTGATACGAGATGCTTTTATATTATTAGCTAGAAGAAGCTCGTATGTACTTCCCGTTGCAACGATATTAAATCCGCATTCTTCAAACTTCCTTGCAACATCCACAACCTCAGGCTTATCCCTTCTGCTTACGCTAAACAGTACCGTTCCCTCCTTAGGAAGTCGGGTCTGGGTCGCTTCCTGCGCCTTAAAGAATGCTTCTCCGACATTGGTTGACAAACCGAGGACCTCCCCGGTAGAACGCATCTCCGGTCCGAGAACCGGATCGACCTCCTGGAACATATTAAATGGAAATACTGCTTCCTTTACACCATAGTAGGACGGATGTGCCTCTTTTATGTTGGCGATAGGCGATTCCATATTGGTAAGCTCTCTGGTCATAATCTGCGTTGCAAGCTTAACCATCTGAACATTGCACACCTTTGAGACAAGCGGCACGGTTCTTGACGCCCTTGGATTGGCCTCAAGTACATAGACCTTTCCGTTCTCAATTGCATACTGCATATTCATAAGACCGCTAACCCCCATCTCTTTTGCAATTCTTCTCGTATATTCCTTAATCGTGGATACAAGCTCATCAGGTATATTCTTAGACGGAAGAATACATGCGGAATCTCCTGAATGAACTCCCGCAAGCTCTATATGCTCCATTACAGCCGGAACATATGCATTCTCCCCGTCAGCTATCGCATCAGCTTCACACTCAGTGGCATGTCTGAGGAATCTGTCTATGAGTATCGGTCTGTCAGGTGTTACTCCGACTGCTGCAGCCATATACTGTTTTAAACTCTCAGAGTCATTGACCACTTCCATTCCCCGTCCTCCAAGCACATATGAAGGACGGACCATTACAGGATATCCGATTTCCTCAGCCACCCTGACTGCCTCAGAGACGTCCACAGCCATACCGGCCTCAGGCATAGGGATACCAAGCTTATCCATCATACCGCGGAACAGATCCCTGTCCTCTGCCATATCTATGACCTCCGGAGAGGTTCCAAGTATATTTACTCCATTCTTCTTAAGGTCAAGAGCAAGATTGAGCGGCGTCTGGCCACCGAACTGTGCTATAACACCCTCTGGCTTTTCCTTCTCATATATGCTCAGTACGTCCTCAAGGGTAAGCGGTTCAAAATACAGCTTATCAGACGTATCATAATCCGTTGATACGGTCTCAGGATTACAGTTTACTATTATCGTTTCAAAGCCAAGCTCCTTAAGCGCAAATGCAGCATGTACACAGCAATAATCAAATTCTATACCCTGACCTATTCTGTTAGGTCCTCCTCCAAGGATCATGATCTTCCTTCTGTCGGATACAACGGAATTATCCGGTGCATTGTATGTGGAATAATAATAGGCGCTGTCCTTGGTACCGCTTACACGTACAGGCTCCCATGCCTGTGTTATTCCGTATTCTGTTCTTGTACGTCTTATATCATCCTCGGATACATCAAGAATCATTGAGAGATAACGGTCTGAAAAACCATCCTTCTTGGCTTTCATAAGAACTTCTTTTTCAGGAATCCTTCCCTTCATTGCAAGAAGCTCTTCCTCCTCTCCGACAAGTTCCCTCATCTGCTCTATAAAGTATTCTTTTATTCCGGTAAGCTTATGTAACTCTTCTACCGACGCACCTTTACGAAGCGCCTCATACATTATGAACTGTCTCTCGCTTGTAGGATATATAAGCATCGAGAGCAGTTCTTCCTTGCTCTTTTCATAAAAATCTTTTGCAAATCCAAGACCATATCTTCCTGTCTCAAGACTTCTTATAGCCTTCTGAAAAGCCTCTTTATATGTTCTTCCAATACTCATCACTTCACCCACAGCGCGCATCTGAGTTCCAAGCTTATCCTCTGAGTCCTTAAACTTTTCAAAAGCCCATCTTGCAAATTTGATAACTACATAGTCCCCTCCCGGAACATACTTATCAAGTGTGCCATGCACACCGCACGGAATCTCATCAAGTGTAAGTCCCGCCGCAAGCATCGATGACACGAGCGCGATAGGAAATCCTGTCGCCTTCGAGGCAAGCGCTGACGAACGTGATGTTCTTGGATTAATCTCTATAACTATTATGCGGTCTGTAGCGGGATCATGTGCGAACTGAACATTCGTACCTCCGATGACCTGCACCTCTTCCACTATCTTATATGCCTGCTCCTGTAATCTTTGCTGACATTCCTCAGATATTGTGAGCATCGGCGCAGAACAGAACGAATCACCCGTATGTACTCCCATCGGGTCAATATTCTCTATAAAGCATACTGTAATCATGTTGCCTTTTGCGTCGCGTACCACCTCAAGTTCAAGCTCTTCCCAGCCGATGATGGATTCCTCTACAAGAACCTGACCAACCAGACTTGCCTGAAGTCCTCTTGCACACACCGTCTTAAGCTCTTCCACATTATACACAAGTCCTCCGCCTGCGCCTCCCATGGTATAGGCAGGTCGAAGAACAACCGGATATCCAAGCTTGTCTGCTATGGCAAGAGCCTCATCAACCGAATAGGCAACCTCACTCCTTGCCATCTCTATTCCAAGTTTATTCATGGTCTTCTTAAATTCAATACGGTCCTCACCACGTTCAATTGCATCCACCTGAACGCCTATTACCTTTACATTATATTTGTCGAGCACACCTTCGGTGGCAAGCTCAGAGCACAGATTAAGGCCCGACTGCCCTCCAAGGTTAGGAAGGATGGCATCCGGACGTTCCTTCTCTATAATCTGCGTAAGTCTTGTTACGTTAAGCGGTTCAATATATGTAACATCGGCAATGCCCGGATCCGTCATGATCGTTGCCGGATTGGAATTCACCAGGATTATCTGATATCCAAGCTGCCTTAACGCCTTACACGCCTGCGTTCCTGAATAATCAAACTCACATGCCTGTCCGATAATAATCGGACCCGAACCGATAATTAATACTTTTTTGATATCTTTTCTCTTTCCCATTATCTATCCCCCGCTGAGTATATTAGGATTTTATATAAAAAAGCCCTACGGCTTATTATAACACCCATAAGGCTTCTTTTCCATAAAAACTTTATTAATCAGGTATATAGGTAGGAGCATTTTTCGGACTTTTACCTTTTATGACATTATGATAATACGCATAGGACATAGGTAAACCTTCCCTTTTTTCTCCATCCGTAACCTTTACAAAAAAAACTGTATGGGTTTCTGTCTCGTATGAGCTCGTAACATCACCCATGAAATATCCGCAGCCCGCATCCGGAAATGCCAGTCCTTTAGTTAAAACATAGTCTACAGCCTCGAATTTATCGGTATCACGAGAGCTGAAGTAGCCAAATTTCCCGATAATTCCCGGATCCGCATCCTCTGACAATATCGTCACTCCAAGCCTTCCGTATTTTCTGATACATTCGTTGGTATAATTATCGTGATTTATACTTACTGCCACTACGGCAGGCTCTGCCGTCACCTGCATGATGGCATTACATATGCAGCCAACGGGTCTGTCGCCGTCCATTGTCGTCACAACATAGACTCCGTAAGACATATTGAAAAATACATTATAATCCATAACAAACCTCCGATAAAAATGTCTAATACGTATCTTTTAGGCGCTGATGAATCCTATAAAATTCGTCCACGGAAAATGATTTGACCGGGTTCTTACTGTTTGCCGCATTTGCAAGTATACTAACCTTTGCATGCCTTATATTCATCATGGCTTCAACCGGTCCTGATTTCTCAGTTATATACTGTATTTTGTCATACGGCATCATAATAATCTTTCTTGCCAGCATTCCGGATGAGATAACGAGATAATCATAACCAGTATACAGTCCATTCGTATAATAAGACAATATATTAAACAGTACGCTTAACAGAATATATGCCGGTACCAAGGCTATCAATACGGCATTCCCGTATAGTGCATCAGAAAACATATTACATATAAGGTATCGGACCGGTATAAGGCACAACAACCCGGCAAATGACCTTAAAAGCTTATACCAGAACACCCTGGCCGGTTGTCTTTTAATATTGTCCATGTCAAGGACCGGATATTCCGGCAGGAGCATTTTAAGGTCACTCGAAATCTCACCCCATTTTTTGGCAAGCATAATCTGAACCCCGCCGGCATCTTCTCCTTCGCCGCCTATATTTATAGCTTTTACGGATGCTCGTCCAAATATACGTCCAAGCATTGTATATTCTATGGATATTGCATTAATGGTATTGACCGGAATTGTAAACTTTCTTTTCCTTATCAGTCCATGGCTTACAAGTATCTTATCGTCCATACGTTTAGTGCGAAAATCAAAATCATCAAGCCACGACTTTACAATGTATACCGCAAGAGAGCCGCCTGCAAAAAGCTGCATAAACACTGCGATTACCATGGATACGACATCATCTGTTGCATAAATTGAAGGTATTATTGAAATTAAAAGAGCAATTGCCGTAATAAACAGTAATATATTCGTGCGAAAAATACAGCTTATTATGATTTCTTTTGTACTATATTTGATATCATAACTATCTTCAGAAAATTCTTTCACAGACCGATTGGGTTCAGCATCCTCACTCATCATCTGCATTATAAGATTCTTTACTTCACCGGCACGCTCTTTTTTCAATACAATCTCAACATCCGTACTATTTGCGGTAGACAAACTGCTCGTATCAATCTTTAATTTGCATGTGCCGATAATCATATGAAAAATGTTCTGCTCCAGATTAATATTGGATATATTCTGTACCGACAACGTATTTATATGTCTGTTAAGAGTTTTCTTTGCTACCTCTATTGTTCCGTCTTTTATGGTTATTATCGTCTTGTACCAGCGTATTACATTCCAGATAACTATGACTGCAAGAAGCAGGATAAATACGGCAAGCGCCATGATTCCTTCCCGTATACTGCCTTTCCTTATCAGTTCAGCAGCATCAAGCAGATCATCTGCATTTCCGACAAGGATTACAGCAAAGAAAACCAGCGCCTTCCACATTTTTTCAAGAATCATACCTGGATGGTTTCGAAAAGTTATATACTCATTCATATATCAACCCTCCGCGCGAGTCTGATATGCATATGAATTGATACGGGTTTTGAGTGTATCAACTATCTCTTCCGCCTTTTGATGCTCGATAAATCGTATTGTAACATCACCGCCGGCTGTAGTAATGATAACCTTCGACAGACCGAATATTCTGTCAAACGGTCCGCTCTGCATGGCAACTTTATGAAGTCTTTCTATCGGAACTATATTACGGGTCACAAATATAAACCCTTCCTTTACATCTATCTCCTCATCCGTAAATCTGTAACGATATCTCTCGTATCTTACAAATGGAGCCGCTATTCCAAGCACCCATATCACAGCGTCCACAACCCATATGATATCTGCAGAAAACGGTATGTCAGTGTTGCGTATAAAAAACCATATTATAAAGATGGTAACAGTAGCTACAAGGCATGCAGTAATTTCACACACAAGCATCAGGCTTCTTGCCTTTACGTTTAATTTCTCATACATCTGTATTTCTCCTAAATATATTATAATAATACGTTTTGCACATTGCACATACACCATCAGATGCAGATTGCAAAATCACAGACACTATAAGAACAATTGTCACAACTATTACAAACAGCATATAGTTTTTTATAACTGTCAAATTTGTCATATCAAATGCTGCCTGTATATATTCTATAATAACATGATGCGTAAGAAATATTGCATATGAATACTTAGTCAAAAACTCACATATTCGAAGAATCCAATTATATTTCAGATATCTGGATATATACACCAAAACAATGAAGAATGAAACGCCTACATATGTTGTCTGTATACTTGTCATAAATGGAGGTTTTGTGATTGCATTTGCAATAAGCCCCAAAATTAAAAGAGGCAATATCAATTTTTTCACTTTAAAATTACGCTTTACAAATGACATTCCAAAGCACAGCTCAGGAAGTCGAACAAATATGCATTTTGTAATTGACATGTTCATATCATAGTATTTAAGAACAACTACATATAATACACCTATCACAACCCATGTAACAATCTCATTTTTCTTTATCAAATAACGAAGTAGCGGGAAAATAATATAAAATAAAACTATAAATCCCAAAAACCATTCTCCAAGCACATAAAATCCTGCTCCATATTCTGCAAAATAACCATCCAAACCTATAGCAGTCAATAAAAAGCGTAATTTGTTAATGTCAAGTCTCAGAAAACTCTCGAGTCTTGGAAGTACGGCCACGATATATGCAATCCAAAACATAGGGTATATTGCAATAAACCGTTTTATATAGAATTTTTTTAAATCTATTCTCTCATTATATACATGCATAAGAGCCGCACCCGATATAATTAAGAATAGTGAAACACCCAAATCACCTATATATATACCAAATGGGTACTCAAAAAACAAGCATTTATGAATTTGCGGTGATTCAACACCAAATACATACACTGCGTTATAATGTGTAAACAATATTAAAATAACAGCAATAGCTCTAACAAAATCCAAATAAAATAACCGTTCTCTTTTATTATCCTTCTTCATTTTCTATTAAATATACCGTATACCTTACTGTATAATCTCCATATCATCGTTCTCTTTATATTATATAACTCTTCTTCCAGTTTTTTTTGCGTGATATACGCTTCCTTTACAACTCTGTCAAGCTCATTTCTTACATCTGTAAGCACCATATCCGACTTTAATTTTTCGTCAAACATCTCCCTGTTTTTAGCATCGATAACTCCCTGAAGGCGGTCGCATTCACATTGCAGAACAATTTTTTCATGTAAAACATCTTTAATACATTGGGTGTTTTTCAGACATATGGCCTTCATAAGAGCAAAGCCCTCATTCTCTCCATCGGATATTACATAATCATAAAAACAGCGATATGTCCGCTCAAGTGTTTCCATATCAGATACAACTCCGAGATAATCCAAAGCTTTCTTAAGCGGATATACACCCTCCATCTCAGGATGATGCTCATAATGATTCTGGATACAATGGTACAATACCACATCGAGGGGAACCGGAAAGTTAAATACCCACTCATAGTCAATATATACGGGCTCATCCTTCACGAAAATTATATTACTGGAAATAGCATCATAATTACAGCACTTTAATGCTTTCTCATTGTCCCTGCTCTTATATTCTCCAAATATTTCCCCGAACTTATCACTTATCTGAAATTCAGTCCGGTTATCATCCTTACCAAGTATAAGTTTCTTATGTAATAAAAGAAGCTTCTGTATGGAATCCGTATCACCCTTATCGCATGCCTTTATATATTTTTCCTCAAGCGATTCTCCTGTAACATATTCAAATTCTGCCGTATCACCGCTTAGAGACGCTTTACACATACGATTATCATAATACTGTTCCAATAACGAAGCATTGGATACAATATTGGCAATATGCTCCAAGCCCTCCGAAAAAACAGCCTTCTTATACACCTTTAATTCATTATCGTCCGTTCCGATAATGGTCTTTATGCAGAATTCCTTTCGTCTTTCATCACTGAATTTAACATACTTTACTTTCATTGCTACCATTCTCCTTTACCGCCTCAATAAGAAATGAATTTGCAAAAAGACTTATCTCATCCGTATCCCTAAGGCTCTCAAAAGCCTTTACCTGATCGAAGGTTACACATGCATCAGAGTCGTAGTTTGAGTGCTTGGCATAGCCGACCGGCATCTGTTTTATGGTATCCTCATCATATATTACGGTTGGAAGCTTATAATCAGGGAACGGATAATAGAACGAAATATTTCCGAATCCGCTTCCTGAAAGCATGTCAGTAAGCTGGGATTTCGTAAATGTACGAACCCTGTCATCATTTCTATATCCCTCTATTCCCAAAAAGGCATTGCCCGTATGGTCTTCATTGTATCCGGCGAAATATTTCATTCCAAGCTTATTCTCAATCGCAATATATATCCTTCCTCCGGGTTTCAGACAGGCTGCTATTCTCTCAAGAAAAGCGGTGTATGGCGTCCTCGCATCGATATAATAGTATGCGTATTCAAACACTCCTATAAGAGTTACCACATCATACTGTTTCGTAACAGGTATATCCTGAAAATTACCGATATAGATATTGATATTATCCATATCCCTGTGACGATATGCATTAACAAGAGAACGCCTTTTGGAAAGTTCTATACAGTCCACCTTCTTACACTTTCTGGCGAAGGCTCCTGTAACCGCTCCCATTCCGGCGCCAATCTCTAACAGCTCATCCTCCGGCATAAGTGTCATCGGCTCAACTATATTTTCTCTCTGACGGCTCAGATGATACAGAACCGCCCAATTGGCATATTCTCTGTGGCTGTATTCATATCCCTCTTCATTTTTAACGATGTCAAGAATTAACTCTTCTGTCTCATCACCGTCACTGTAACTGTCGACTCCGGAATAAAAGGTCGTGTCTAACGTTACTTTGCCTATTTTCTCTGTCATCATTCCCACCCTCTCATTTTCATATACCTTGCTCTTGCCTTTATATAAATCTTTTCAGGCATAATCCTTCGAAGCACATTTATTATGATTCTCTTAATCTTCTGTTTGCGTCCTTCGAGCACTGGATTTCGTATAATCTGATCGTTTTCGATTCTGTCCACGACTATCTTGTGATAACTTGGTCCGTATTTTTCAAAAACAACCTTATTTAGCTCTCTCATCATATAATCCAGATTGGTAGTCTCTATGGCTGCATAATCATTATTATAGCATATTCCCGTATAATATCCCCTGTTCTGAACGGTATACACCTGCGCCATAAGAAATACGTTCTTTTTGGTCCGTTCTATATTATTTCCCCGATTATCCACTGCGTTAGTTCTTATAAAGAAACTTCCGCCAAAAGGTGCAGCCGGCGGTTCATTCGCCTTACAGCTTACATCGCAACCGCATTTTTTGACATATTCGGCAACTTCTTCATATGAATTCTGCCATCCGTCAGCCTGTTTTTCAAATAATATACCATGGTACGGTGTAGGCGGCACAAGCATTCCAAGGCGTCCATTTTCCTCAAATGTCGCAATTATATTGCTAATGATGCATTCGGTTCCTAAAAGATTCTCCCAATCCGTATACTGCCACGAATCATAATTACTGTACGGCTTTTCAATCTCTACATCCGCCATAACAAGCATTCCCGCAATATCATATCCGGCTGACAGCGATACAAATTTCTCATATGCGGTAATATAATCATTTTCTTTGATTACAGCCTTATTATAGCTTCTTTTGATATAATTCTTCTGTATGGTCTCAAGCTCATCATCCGTACCTATAAGGTAGAGCTCTATATCATCACATACGTTATCAAGATACCGTGCATATCTTTCGTAATGCCCGGAGCTTTCAACGTATACGCACACAATAGTTTTGGTATCACCATCCGATTCATATGCCTCAGAAGAAGGAAGCATATAATTCAGATGCATTGCCCTTGATATCTCCGTCATATTCTCAAGTCTTAGAAGATTATCCCATATCATATCGGTATCGTATGAAAGATTATTTTTTATATAATCATATGCAAGAACAGACGGTTCCCCACATGAATTAAGCAGAAAATCATTGTAATCAGTAAAAAACGAACGCCTTTTTATGATTGGGCATCTTTGTTTTTCAATCATGTCCTTAATGTAGAACATAATCGGACAATAACAGTATTCCTTATATTCGGATGAATCAACATAAGTATCCCATCTGTATCCCTTATCTTCAAAGTATTTGGTAAATATGGTCTCATATTCACATATTGATTCTATATACGACTGCGGATTCTTCATATCGGTGATGAATTTTCTGTAATCATCACTTTTAATGAAATCCTTCCTAAGGGACATGAAATGAGACTGTATGTGCTCAGGCATGTAGCCATAACGGTTAACGCCGTATGGATCCGGTTCAACCTTATAATGTCTTGTGATACCCCAGAAATCAAGATCCATTTTATCCATTTTATCAAACATTTCCGCGAAAGGATATAATGGGCCAAAAAAAGTATAATTAAACAGTATCGTCTCATCATATTCCGCCAGCCTGTCAAGTCCTATGTGAAAAATTCCCGCCCTGTATCCTCCTACGTCAAAGCCTTCATTTTCCCTTATAAGAACTTCGTTAGCAATACCCTCAAAGCGTTTCTTCGTCTCATCCGTCAGCTCGCCGTTACACACGATAAGAAGATTTTTTAAAAACGGGCGAAGCGATTTAAGCAGATAAAAAACATATTCATCCGCCTTTCCCTGTCTGTCATAATATAAAAATATTCCGCATCTGTTAGAGGAGCCCTTCGTTATCTTCATATATCAATTCATCCTTTTCTACAGAAGTTTTGTTCTATTAAGCAGTTCAGAAAAGCTGCATACCCCGGTTTTTTTAAACAATGCCTGACTTCCAGTTGGTCATCTCTATACGCGCATAGGTGTCAGCCATAAGCCAGCCCGAATAATATCCTTCATTCTGTACACAGAACGGATATAGTCTCTCAAGTGCATGCAGTACCGTGGCATCTGTTTCTATCGGTTCTTTTGGAAATTCGTCATATTCCCAGTCATGAGCAAATAATCCCCTTAGCGCTTTTGTACGTACCCAGAACATAGAGCCCAATGGCGCTATGGGTTCCTTAGTTATATCCATGTCAACACTAAGCCCAAGTTTATCCGCCCACTCTCTTGTCACTGCAAAATTCTCTCCCCACTCACCCTTACCGGTAGTCGGGTAATATGGAGCATGGTTCGGAACCGGAGGCGCAAGCATACCAAGGCGCTCATTTTCCTCAAATGTTTTAATTACATTTTCAATAAATATCCTGTTTTTCATCGTGTTTTCAAAGCATTTATAAGCCCATGACGAACCCACGGACCTTGGTATGACCTGATACACTTTCTTATCATGAACCTTACAGATAAGATCGTATCTGTCAATTATATCCTTACATCCCACAAGAAAAGGAGCTACATCCCTTCCCCGGTTGCCGACTATTCTGTAATCTATATTGCGGTCTGAGAGTTTTGAAAATACCTTCTTTACGGTCTCAAGCTTTTCCTTTGTCGGAACCGTAATATATATATCCGCATTCTCCGGCATATTCTTCGCATACTCCATACAATACTCTGCCAGATCCTCAAAGTATATATGAAGAACCAGTGCAACCCTCATTTCACCCATTTTACCGGACTTCGCCGGAAGTCTGGATGACAGAATATAATTGGACTGCATACGTTTCTTGATATCTGCCTGATTATAAAGTCTCAGAAGCGCTTCCCATATCATATCCGTATCATAATCCGTGCAATGCTCCAGATAGTTGAACACTTCCTTCACCGCTTCTCCGCCGCTTCTTGATAAAGCCTCGCCATAATCATGAAAGAACGATCTTTTCTTCATTACCGGGCATCGTTTGTTCTCTATCATATATCTTGGGTAATCTCTGAGCGGATCATAGGTATATCCCTCAAGTTCATCAGAGCCTGCGTATACCGTCCATTTATATCCCATGTCAGAGAATTTCTTTGTAAATACAGTCTCAAAATATCCTACCGCTTCGTTATAATTATTTATCACCGGAAGGTTCTTCCAATATGAGATAAAATCCCCGGACTCGCACAGCGATCTACGAAAAACCATAAAAAATGACTGGATATGCCTTGGTATATATCCGTATTCTATAGTTCCGAACGGGTCATACGGCACCTCATGAAAATTAGTCATGCCCCAAAAATCAACATCCTCCGCATCCATTTTTTCAAACATCTCTGAAAAAGGATATATTGGTCCAAACATGGTTGAGTTCATAAGAAGGACTTCGTCATAATCAGCAAGTCTTTCATATGATATATACTCAAGTCCGTACTTATATGCGGTAATGTCGTATCCTTCATTGGGACGAATGCATACCTCATCCGTAATGTCCTTAAATATCTCCATTCCCCTGTCACAAACATCCCCGTTGCACACAATTATCAAACGGCTTACAACCTCTTTTATTCCATTTAAAAATACCGGAATATATTTATCAACAATGCCATCCTTGTCATAAAATACAAAGATGGCACATCTTTTTGGTTCTTTTTTATCAAGCTTCATAGAATTCTCCTTTTCTGACCTCAACGACGGATTCCATGTCATAAAAACCTACTGTGTTCTTATCGGAAATAACATTAATGTCACACACATCATATAATCTGTGATATACAACGAAACGACTGCCGTTAAAGCCGACACAACCAAGCGCCAGCACATAATTCCTTCCCTGAAGATTCATATGCTGCCTAAATGAAACTATTCTCTCTTCACCCGCATTTACAGTACCGGTGGATATATTCTCATACATGGTGTTGGTGCCGGTAACCTCCGTTCCCTGCAGATCCTTTATGGTAAATGCAAATATTGGTTCCTCAATTTTCTCATGAAACCTTACTTTGAACTTAATCTCAAAATCAGTTCCTTTTTCAATATTGGAAGTCACTCTGCCCCTATTGTCTATTATTGCAAAATCTACTATTTCTGCCTTTTTCTCACCGTAATCAAGAAGATTTGGATTGATGGTAAGCTCATTATTCCAGTTTCCCCCGCTCTCGTCTTCTGAAACGCTCTGTCTGTTATCGACGTCAAGCTCATGTTTCTCATTAACCAGAATCTGCTTATATTCGTCGACTATCTTCTTTGGCATACCTTCGGATATCTTCTTGCCTTTATTAAGCAGTATAACCCTGTCGCAATATTTGCTTATGCTTCCAAGGTCATGACTCACGAACAATATCGTCTTTCCCATCTTTTTAAATTCTTCAAATTTGTGATAACATTTCACCTGAAAAAATACATCTCCTACAGAAAGCGCCTCGTCTACGATAAGTATCTCAGGGTCAATATTGATTGCCACTGCAAATGCGAGACGTACGAACATTCCGCTGGAGTATGTCTTTACCGGCTGATGTACAAATTCACCTATATCGGCAAACTGTAATATCGAATCAAGTCTCTTATCGATCTCCTCACGGCTAAAACCCATCATTGTACCGTTCAGATATATGTTTTCTATACCCGTATATTCCATATTAAAGCCCGCTCCAAGCTCAAGCAGAGCGGAAAGTCTTCCGTCAACTTTAAGTTCTCCGTCCGTCGGCTGCAAAACACCGGTTATAATCTTAAGAATAGTGGATTTTCCGGAACCATTGATGCCGATGATACCCACCGTTTCGCCTCTTTTTACATTAAACGATACGTCCGATAAAGCAAAATGTTCATGATAGCATTTCTTTTTGGTCAGCCCAAGCGCCTCCTTGAACCTGTCGCTTTTATTATCATACAGCTTGTACATTTTGCTTATATTCTTAACCTCTATAGCGTAATTATCCATACATGTCCTTCCTTCTACAGCACGTCTGCAAAGTGCGCTTTAAGCCTGTTAAACGTCCTGATTCCAAATATGAAAAGCAATATCGTAACTCCCCAGAAATATCCCGTAAGATAAAGTTTGTCCCAAAACCATACCTTCGATATAATGGAATCCCGATATCCATATACAATATAATACATTGGATTAAGCTTAAATATCCACCTGAACGGCTCAGGAATCATGGTAAGCTGCCACATGATAGGCGTAATCCATATTCCCACCTCAAGTATTACACCGATTATCTGCATCGTATCCTTAAAGAACAATGCTACGGAGCTTGTAAAATATACCACTGCAAGGAGGAACACCACCATGCATACCATATAATACAGTATCTGCAGCATATATATATGAGGAGCGTTACCATAACAGCAATAAACCGTAATAGGAAGCATTATAAAGAATAAATGTACAAATAATGCCGATAATACCTTAACAATCGGTATCGTGCTTATCTTAAAAACAATCTTTTTTACAAGGTACTGGTACTCTATAAGTGACGAGGTTCCGCTTCCCAAAACATCCGAGAACATAAACCATGGAACCAGTCCGGTAAGCAGCCACAGAACAAATGGGCATCCATTCACGTCGTTGCTTCCAAGTCCAACCTGAAATACGAACCAATATACGAGTACGGTTATTATGGGCCGTATAAATGCCCACATAATTCCGAGAAATGAGCCCACGTATTTGGATTTGAAATCATTCTTTGCAAGATTAAAGATGAGATTTCTGTAACCGGTCATTTCGCCCAGTGATGTACATAATGAATCAAATCTTCTAAGCATGCATATCAGTAATATATCAAAAAAAAGGCACATAATAACCTTTACTGTCATGGTTTTTACTGCCGACATATCGTTAAGTATCCCCTCAAGGTTCACCTTTGACATATCAAGTATGCTGTAGGGGTCCTCTCCTGATGCATTAAGAACGCAGATTCCATCCGTAACCGTAACATCCGTAATATCATTACTCTCTCCTGTGGCAACAGGCTCCGTTCCGATAATTCTATCCGCCTTATCATCCATAATCCGTATGGAATATATGGCTATGCGACCGGCAGCCTCCCCATAATCCAATCTCCACGCAGTATATTCTGATGGTACGTTAAAGATAAGAGTTTGTCTTCCGCCATCCTTACTGTACTTCCGGGCGCTGACATTATTAATATCAAATATTCCATTTGAATACATCACTTGTACTTCCGCATCGCTATCCATCTCAAGTTCTATCGCAATATCTATGGATGAATCGATCAGATTCTGTCCCTTTAAGATTATAAGTACATTTATAACTACTGCCAATATAATCATAAAGGCACAAAACGGTCTTCTCTTCATAATCTGACTCCTTACAAAACTACTTATAAATCTCTAATACCTTATCAAACTTATCACGATTTCCCCATACCATAGGCGAATCGTACGGTCTGTCCTTAAATGCTCCATATTCAAGTTTTATATCAAGATTATTATCACTTATAAACTTTTCAACCTGCTCCGCAAGCGATACCGGTTTTCCGGTGCAGCAGTTGATTATGCCGTCAACCTTATTCTGCATGGCTACAAGAGCTATCTGACATGCAAGCTCCTGAACCGATATAAAATCATACTTGTTCTTTCCACTTGTAAACGGAAACAGCTTCTGTCCTTCCTTATCTGCCTTAAGTATTTTAGTAAAAATGGACTGATTATGAAGGTCATCGCCAAGAATATAATATCCTCTCACCCACTGAACACATACGTCCTTATCCGACGTCATGGTATACAGTGCCTGTCTGAGCGCATTTTTGGCAATTCCATAAAAGGACTGCGGATTGGCAGGAGTATTCTCATCAATGGCTCCTTCCCAGTATCCCACTTCATGCATACTTCCCATTACTACGACCTGCTTAAGACCGCCTTCTATCATATTCTTTAGAAAATTCACATGTTTCGGCAAATCTTCAATATGCGAAATATTATTATGAACAAATCCGTTGCGCCATGCCATGTGAATGCATACATCCGGCCTGTTTAGCTTTTCATATACATCCTTATCGTCATCAAACACAGACATTACAACCTTATCGGCGCGCTCATCCACATCATCAACCGACACATCGACAGCCGTTACGCTGCATCCCTTATCAAGAAGTTCCCTAACAATATATCTTCCAATGTAACCGTTTGCGCCTGTTACTGCAAATTTCATATTTTACCTCCAAATAATCCTGTTCATGATATCATCACGCCATAATAGTGTCAAGATAGGCGGTTGTATGCACTGCACTAAAGGGCATAAGCCCTAAGTTCGTCCACTCTGTCAGTCCTCTCCCATGGAAGATCAAGATCTCCCCTTCCAAAATGACCATATGACGCCGTACCGGCATATATAGGGCGCCTAAGATCAAGCATCTTTATTATACCGTCAGGCGTCAGATCAAAATGCCTCCTTATGATGTCTGTAAGCTTTGAATCATCCACGACTCCCGTTCCAAATGTATCGACGCTCACGGAAGTCGGCTCCGCAACTCCTATGGCGTAGGAAAGCTGTATCTCGCATCTGGCAGCAAGTCCTGCTGCAACAATATTTTTAGTCACATATCTTGCCGCATAGGAGGCTGAACGATCGACCTTGGTACAATCCTTTCCTGAGAATGCTCCTCCTCCATGTCTTGCAAATCCGCCATAAGTATCAACAATTATCTTACGACCCGTAAGACCGCTGTCGCCATAAGGTCCACCTATGACGAATCTTCCCGTAGGATTCACATAGAATCTTGTCGTATCATCCACAAGATGTGAAGGAACAACCTTATCTATAACATGCTTTCTGATATCAGAATGAATAACCTCCTGCGACACATCCTCATCATGCTGCGTAGATATGACTATCGTGTCAATATGAACCGGTATACCATTCTCATCATACTCAACGGTCACCTGACTTTTACCATCCGGCCTAAGATACATAAGCGTACCGTCTTTTCTTACCTCTGCGAGCCTTTTGGTAAGCTTATGGGCAATATATACCGGATACGGCATATACTCAGGGGTCTCATTCGTTGCATAGCCGAACATTATACCCTGGTCTCCTGCTCCCGTAATGGTGCCTGTTGTATTATCTGCCTTGAATTCATATGAATTATCCACACCAAGCGCGATGTCATCAGACTGCGTATCAAGCTTTATCATTATTTTACATGTATGTCCATCAAACCCTAATTCCGGTTTGTTATAGCCAATCCTGTTAATGGTATTACGCACTATGCCTTCAATGTCAATATCTGCCTTAGTTGTAATCTCACCCATAACAAGAACAAAATCTGTTGTAACAGCCGTCTCACAAGCCACGCGGCTGTACGGATCCTTATCTATAAGCGCATCCAGAATAGCATCTGATATCTGATCACATACTTTATCGGGATGACCCTCTGTTACGGATTCAGATGTAAAAAGTTTCCTTTCCATCCAATTAATCCTCCTTATTAAAACGATAGTAATTAGAATACATTATTTTGCTATAATCGTCAAGGAGCAGATATCCCGAGCCTATGGCTATGGCAAGCCTTGCACCCTCAGCAATATTCATGTTGGATGCACATTCAAAACCAATCATATACATTCTTTTCTTATGCACAATGCATCCTATCTCGGGTCTGTATATCTTCCTTGCCGCAAATTCATGAACTCGTCCGTCATCATATATGACAAGAATCTTTGCTCTGCGGATATTATTCAGTCTGCTGCCTTTAAGATATGCCCAGCCTGATATGCAAAATCCATTATCCATGGATATCCTGTCAATACTGTATTGTATATTATCATTTATTTTGTAGTCACTGATGCGTTTTTCCTTATAAACAGAATTATAATCACCTATATTGTCATAATTACATGTAAAATCCACTCTGTTCTGAACAAGATTTGCATTATAAAAAGGATCCATGCTCCCATTTCCGGTAAATGCAGAATGCATATCATACAGCTTTTCCCTCTCACGTATAAGACGCTTCATCTTGTGCTCATCCACACTGTCATATCCTCTGCTGAATGATTCGTAATGGTATAAGGACACATCATTTCTCACTACATTGTAATACCCTTTTTCAATCAATGAAAAACACAAATCTACGTCATTATATGATACGCTCATGTTTTCATTGAAGCCGCCCACTTCATAAAATTTATCCTTTGATATCATCAGGCATGCCGCTGTCACTGCTGAATAATTAAATGTCAGAAGATTGCGTGCAAACGGACATACATCCTTATCAGAATAACCGCAGAAGGCATGGGACGGTCCGTTAAGTATATTAATCACACCCGTATGCTGTATAAGAAAAGAATCGGGGTAAAGAAGCTTGGCTCCAACCGCGCCCGTATGAGGAAGCTGTGCCTGTCCAAGCATTCTCTGAAGCCATTCTCCATCCGTAACCTCAATATCATCATTAAGGAACAGATAATATGAGCCTGCAGCAAGATTTGCACCATTATTGCACATTCTGGAAAAATTGAATTCCATGGACTCATAGTGATATGTGCATCGGTATTTTTTGCACATATCTTCGTATATCAATCTGTTTGCATCATTGCTTCCATTATCATTAACTATTATTTCATAGTTGGAAAAAAGCGTTTTACTTCTTATGCTATTAAGGCACTTCCCAAGCATATCCGGATTATCCTTAGATGGAATGATTATGGACACCATGCATTCAGCATCGGGAATATAATTAACGTTATACTGGGATACGGACTCCACAAGTTCCATATCCGCATTTAAACCTCTTCTTGTAAGTGCTTCACTCTTTGCTTTATATACAGAATGCATCACATACGGCTTTGCCGAGATATCCTCTGACGTAGAGCCTTTTCTCACTCTCCAGTGATATAACACCTTTGGAATATGACGTATTCCGGTATCTTTAATCATCTCCGTATACCTGAGAACAAAATCATAATCCTGCGCTCCTTCATATCCCTCTCTGAATCCTCCCATGTCCCGCGCAATATCCGTTTTGTATACCGACAGATGGCATGTATACATATAGGACATCAGGGTGTCGGGAGCCCAGTCTGATTTGAAATGCGGCGTATTACGGTTCTTTCCGTTCTCATCCACTTTATCCTCGTCCGTATATATAAATTCTACATCAGGACTTTCATTTATAACTTTTGCAACCTCGTATAACGCATCCTCCGCAAGTATATCATCACAGTCAAGGAGCGCTATATATTCTCCTTTTGCAAGAGAGAGTGCCGAATTCGTAGCAGCCGATATATGTCCATTTTTCTCCCGGTAACATATATCTATGCGGTCGCAATCTTCATATTCTGACAGGACTTTTCTTACTTCAGGCATCGTCGAACAGTCGTCAGCGATACATAACTGCCAATTGTCATATATCTGTCCCAATACGGACTCTATACATTCTCTAAGAATATTCTCATCAACATTATACACCGGTACCAGAATGCTTATTAGCGGACGTAAAGAAAGAGAGATGGCTTTATTTTCTCTTTTTTCTCTTTCTTCCTTTTCAGTAATCCATTTTTCATAGGCCACACCGCTTTTGGCATGCTCTCTTATCTTGTATATAAATGTGTATAAGCCCTCGTTATAAAGTATATTAAGTCCTCTTACGACAAAATGCGGAAGGATATCGTAAATACGCTTTTTTAACATAATCTTTAAATCACACCAAGTTCTTTCATATATCTTTCTAATGCATCCTTCCAGTCAGGAAGCCTTGCAAATCCCGCCTTATCAAGGCTCGCCTTCGACAGGCGCGAATTCATCGGTCTTGGCGCTTTTGCTCCGTATTCTTCAGTTGTTATATGCTTTACTTTGGTAGTATAGCCTGCAATTCTGAATATCTCCTCGGTAAATTCCGCCCATGAACATATTCCCTCATTGGTTGCATGATAGACGCCATATCGGTCGGTCACAAGCATATCGCACAGAAGAATTGCAAGGTCGGCAGTATAGGTCGGCGAACCTATCTGGTCGCAGACAACTCTTACCTCATCACGCTCCTTACCGACTCTTAGCATCGTTTTTATGAAGTTGTTGCCATTTATACCAAAAACCCATGAGATTCTGACGATAAAATATTTATCGATGGTATCAATTACCGCTTTCTCGCCATCCAGCTTTGTAATTCCGTACTGACCAAGCGGGCCCGTCGCATCATCTGTTTCATAATACTCCGTACCCATACCCGGAAATACGTAATCAGTGCTTATATATACCATTTTGCAGTCAAGTTCTTTGCATACCCTTGCAATATTGGCAGGTCCGTCCACATTAACAGCGCGACATACTTCTGTATTATCCTCAGCCTTATCCACCGCCGTATATGCAGAGCAATGAACCACGACGTCCGGAGCATACTCCATTATATAGTTTCTTGTCTTCTCTGCATCGGTTATATCAAACTCCTCAATGTCGGCTCCTATACAGTCGATGTGTCTTTCCCTAAGGACTTTCATAACATCATATCCAAGCTGTCCTTTAACTCCCGTAACAAGAACTTTCATTATATCATATCCTTTCGCACTATCTTCCTGCATACATTTTTTCGTAATAATTCTGATATTCTCCGCTTATTATCTTTTCCCACCACGGCTTATTATTGAGATACCAGTCTATGGTCTTCTTGATTCCGTCGTCAAATCTTGTGGTAGGTTCCCAGCCAAGCTCATCATGTATCTTTGTAGGGTCGATGGCATATCTCATATCATGTCCCGGTCTGTCAGTCACATACTGAATAAGATCCCTGCTCTTTCCAAGGGCGTCTATGATGGTCTCTACAACCTGAAGGTTGGTACGCTCATTATGACCACCTATATTATATACCTCGCCTTCCCTGCCGTCATGTATGATCATGTCTATGGCACGACAGTGATCCTCAACATACAACCAGTCACGAACATTCTCACCCTTTCCGTATACAGGAAGAGGCTTATCATTGAGACAGTTTGCGATCATAAGCGGTATAAGCTTCTCCGGAAAATGATACGGTCCGTAGTTATTGGAGCATCTTGATATTGTAACAGGAAGCTTAAATGTCCTGTGATATGCAAGTACAAGAAGATCCGCAGAAGCCTTGGATGCCGAATACGGACTTGATGTGTGAAGCGGTGTGGTCTCAGTAAAGAACAGATCGGGCCTGTCAAGAGGAAGATCTCCGTAAACCTCATCCGTGGATACCTGATGATACCTCTTTATCCCGTATATACGGCATGCGTCAAGAAGTACGCCCGTTCCAATCACATTAGTCTGAAGGAATATACCCGGATCAGTTATGGAACGGTCAACATGACTTTCTGCCGCAAAGTTCACGACCATATCCGGCTTCTCATCCTCAAAAAGCTTATATACAAAATCTCTGTCCGCGATATCACCCTTTACGAACCTGAATCCCTTATTATCCATCACCGGCTCAAGAGTCTCAAGATTGCCTGCATATGTCAGCTTGTCCAGACAGATAATCTTATAATCAGGATATTTGTTAATCATATAGTGAACAAAATTACCACCTATAAATCCGGCTCCTCCGGTTACAATTATTTTCATGCGTCATTTCCTCCATATTCTATTAGATTTGGTATTGAAAATTAATATATGACTCGTCATTCTCCACATCCGACAGTTTTGGCGCCACGGCGTCCTTATCGGAAAGTATCGGATTATCTATACCCCAGTCAATTCCGATATCCGGATCGTTCCAGATTATATTTCTGTCTGCCTTAGGAGCGTACAGATTATCCTCTTTATATACGAACTCTACATCATCTGTAAGAGTAAGGAATCCGTGTCCGCATCCCCTCGGTATCAACAGCTGGTTAAAATTATCCGGAGTAAGCTCCACTGCAACCCATTTCTTATATGTCGGCGAGCCCTTTCTGAGGTCAACCGCCACGTCAAGCACTGCTCCTCTTACGCAGCGAACGAGCTTTGCCTGTGCATCATCACCGTATTGAAAATGAATTCCTCTTATAGTTCCCTTTACCGATGAAAAAGACTGGTTATCCTGAACAAAATCATAGAAGAGTCCTGCATCCTCCATCTTCTTCTTGGACCAGCTTTCCATGAACCATCCTCTTTTATCTCCAAATACCTGTGGTTTGAGAATTTTAACGCCTTCAACGGCTGTGTCGATTACTTCCATGTTCATATACCTCCGATTAATATCTGTATTTTCCTTCCGCAACCTTCTTAAGGTGAGCTCCATATGAAGATTTACCGTACATGGAAGCCGAATAAAGAAGCTGTTCCTTATCGATCCATCCGTTAATATACGCAATCTCCTCGACAGCGGAAACTTTGATTCCCTGCCTGTTCTCTATTACCTTAACAAACTCCGCAGCCTCTGAAAGCGCATCAATCGTGCCCGTATCGAGCCATGCGTTTCCTCGTCCCAGAGTTACAACATTGAGAGTTCCCTCATCAAGATACATCCTGTTAAGGTCCGTGATCTCAAGTTCTCCCCTTGCGGATGGCTTTACTTTTTTTGCAAATTCACATACCCTGTTATCATAAAAATACAGTCCCGTAACACAGTAATTGGATTTGGGATTCTCAGGCTTCTCCTCAATCGAAACGGCCTTTCCGTTCTCGTCAAATTCAACTATTCCAAACCTTTCAGGATCATCAACATAATAACCGAATACAGTGGCTCCGACCTCTCTTCCCGCCGCATCCCTCAGATGCTTCTTAAGCCCGTTGCCATAAAAAATATTATCGCCAAGCACCATTGCACATGAATCGCCATCTATAAAATCTTCCCCGATAATGAACGCCTGTGCAAGTCCGTCAGGCGACGGCTGTTCCTTGTAACTCAGCTCTATACCATATTTCGAACCATCTCCCAATAATCTTTCAAATGCCGGCAAATCCGTTGGCGTCGATATAATAAGTATATCCCTTATGCCCGCCAGCATAAGCGTCGAAAGCGGATAATATATCATAGGCTTGTCATACACCGGCAAAAGCTGCTTTGACGTCACCATGGTCAGCGGATACAATCTTGTTCCCGAACCACCCGCAAGAATAATGCCCTTCATATATACATCTCCTCCCAAATGTTCTCTAAACATATACAGAAATACTCATAATCTCTAGTATTGTATCATATAAATTTTCAGTTTACAACATAAAGTAACACACAGTAAGCTGACGCTTGATAAAAACAGCTTTTCGTACTATTATATAGAAGTATATATAGAAAACCATATTTTATACGAAAGGACAACACAGTATGAATAACGATCCACTTTTATTCCATGAAGAACTTAAAGGAAAGATAAGCACGGAGGCCAAATGCAGCGTCAAATCAAGAGAAGCCCTTGGCGTCGCATATACGCCCGGCGTTGCAGAGCCATGCAAGGTCATAGCAAAGGACCCTGAAGCTGCCTATAAATATACCATAAAATCCAACACCATAGCTGTGATTTCGGATGGAAGCGCTGTTCTTGGTCTTGGAGATATCGGACCACTGGCCGCACTTCCTGTTATGGAAGGAAAGGCCGTACTGTTTAAGGAGTTCGGAGGCGTCAATGCGTTTCCGATCTGTCTTGATACCAAGGATACCAAAGAGATTATAGAAACTATCGTGCGTATCGCTCCAGTATTCGGCGGAATCAATCTTGAGGATATATCAGCTCCAAGATGCTTTGAAATAGAGGAAGAACTTAAAAAGCGCCTTGATATACCGGTATTTCACGACGATCAGCATGGCACCGCAATAGTTGTGCTTGCCGGCATAATCAATGCCCTAAGAGTTACCGGCAAATCAAAAAAAGATTGCCGTATCGTCGTAAACGGAGCGGGAAGCGCAGGAATTGCGATAACTAAGCTTCTTCTGTCATACGGATTTGCCGATATTACGATGTGCGATATTTCGGGAATTCTTTCAAAGAACTCGCCTGATATTAACAGCGTTCAGCGTGAGATGATGGAATATACCAATCTTTCAGGCCAGAGCGGAACACTTGCCGACGCCCTGCGTGGTGCGGATGTATTTGTAGGAGTGTCCGCACCAAATATAGTCACCAAAGACATGGTTGCGTCCATGAATGATGATGCCATATTATTTGCAATGGCCAATCCCGTTCCTGAAATAATGCCGGATAAGGCAAAAGCTGCCGGAGCAAGAGTTGTCGGTACCGGGCGTTCAGACTTTGCCAATCAGATAAATAACGTAGTTGCATTTCCGGGAATATTTAAGGGAGCGCTTCTTGGACGCGCCCCACAGATTACCGAAGAGATGAAGCTTGCAGCCGCAGAGGCCATCGCCGCTCTCGTATCCGATGATGAAATTAATGACGAATATATAATGCCACAGCCTTTTGACCCGCGCGTTACTGACGCGGTATGCAAGGCTGTAATGGAGCATATTGACAGATAAAAGGAGTTCCTATGATATCCACACCACAGACATTATTCAAACTAATGATACTGTATTTTCTTGACTGCGCAGGCTTTTCTCTTTCTAATGCAGTTATATCGGACTATATCCTTGAGAAAGGATATACAGATTATTTTAATATACAGAAGGCCTTTTCGGAGCTTGAGGATGAAGAACTTATATCGTCCGTATCCACTCACAAAAGCACGCATTACAGAATAACATCTGAGGGCAAAGAGACTCTTGGCTTTTTCCATTATGAGATATCTCCTGCAATAAAGGCAGAGATAAAAGACTATCTGAAAGAGCATTTCAACACCATAGTTGAAATGCTCTCCGTAAGTTCTGATTATAAAAGAATCCGTACCAATGAGTATCTGGTAAGCCTCAAAATAACTGAGCGCGATACTCTTATCATGGCGCTCGACATCACCGTCGCCACTGAGGAAGCCGCACTAAGATGCATGAGTAACTGGGATAAGAATAATTCTGATATATATGCATACCTTATCCGTTCACTTATGTAATATCTATTTGGACGGTCTTCCTATAACTGATATATTATCTATATTATACATATACCCCTGAGATACGCTGTATCCGCTGGCATGTATTATCTTTCCGAATGTATAACCGCTTCCATAATATGTTGAAGCTTCCTGCCCCATATATATTGCCACATGATATATATTCTTATATCTGCCGTTACGGGCTCCGCTAAAGAAGAAAAGGTCTCCCGGCAGAAGCTTGTTAAGCTTTGTCCTTGCCTTCTTCTTAACTGTCTTGTTGCGTCTTACGCAGAATCTTGCCTCATTAGCCGCCACCGGTGCGTACTTTCTGTCGCCGAATACTATGCCGGTCGGTTTGTATGATCTCCACACAAGCGATGAACAGTCGTAATACCCTTTTGACATCCGTCTTGCCTGACTGTATTTTGCTCCCTCTGCCTTTAGTGCATTAAGAACCGCCTTTGCTCCTTTTTTGGTTCCAACATTTACCGACACCGTAAGCGCCGCACCATCCACATGTGCCGTTATCGCCGAGAAACCTGTTCCTTTTGCTTTAACAACCCCGCCTTTGCTTACCGTAGCAACGCTTTTATTGGATGATGTATAAGATATAACACTCTGTGCATTGGTTCCCGTAACATTGATAACCTGTTTGGTTCCCTTTGCCGTCACATAAAAATTTTTCTTTAGCTGTGGATTCGTCACGGTAATATTACATGTCTTTACAACTCCATCCACCGAAACCGATATCACTGCGTTGCCCGTCTTAACTCCATACATCGTTGCTGACGGGGAAGTCGGAACCGATACGCCGTTAGAATATACAACCACTGTACCGTAATCCGAAGAATTCCATACCGCGCTTCCACTGGTTCCCGAAAGAATAAGAGTCATGGATGCATTGATTGCAAGATTAGTTTCCGATACATTAAGAACCGGATTGGTAACATGAAATTCGCATCTGTATTTTATAACTGCACCCGGACTTTTGGTGACAGATGCAGTAATAGTTGCCTCTCCTGCCAACACAGGCGTTACAAGTCCCGCTGAATTAACATTTGCCACGCTATTATCGGAAGAACTCCATTGCACATCTCCACGTGTAAGATTAACAAGCGAAAGAATATACGGAGCGCTTCCCACAGCCCTGTATACTACTGATTCGGATATATATGTTCCGCCGGCATTGGCCTGCACTCTTCCCACGTACATTTTATTACCTGCGTTATCCTCAAGATATACCGACACCATCCCCGCTTTTTTAGAAGTGAGAGTACCATCCTCATCCATAGAAAACGCACCATTTTCGTTATTTTCAAGTACATAATGCATATTCTTGTATGCATTATATGTATGATAATCAAATTTTACTGCTTCTCCTTCTTCTATGACCCGCTCTGACGTGGCTATAACCTCCACCTCAGCTCTTCCCATTATGGTCCTGGTACCCTTATACACACCGTCCTCATCACAGTAATCAATCTCTGCGGTTACGCTTATATACGTCTTTCCCGTATAATTAGCTCTTATCCGTGCTCCGTAAGCTCCGTTTGAATCCACCGTGATAACTGCTGTTGAATAATCGGTTGCGTATGAAAATCTTGCCGTCTTATCCGAAAGACTGGTCTTAAGCTTTATATCAGCCGTGTCATTTACAATAAATGTATAGCTCTTCTCTTCAAACCCGAGCGAAATATCCTTAAGATCTTCCTCCGTAAAATAATCTCCTGATGTATCTTTAGCCGCAGCTTTTTCGTAATCCACGTACATCCATGCAGCTGCAATCACACACATAATAATTACCGCATGCACTATCCTTCGTACATTAGCCACTATTAATCATCTCCTGAAAATAATATAAAGTACTCCCATATGTATTCAAGGATCTCATCCCTGCCCAATCCCGTTACGGAAGAAAAAGGAATAACAGGCGTGTCGCTTACGACATTAAGAACTCTTTTAATGGATGAAATGCCGGAGTTGATTCCGCTTTTTTTTATCTTATCTGCCTTAGTTGCTATAATAATCGGGCTGAATCCATAGCTGCACAATCTCTTATACATGTCTATGTCAAGTTTTGTAGGTTCATGACGTATATCTATGAGCTGGAACACTACGCGCAGCATACGGGAAGTTTTAAAATATCTCTCCGTCATACGAAGCCATTTTTCTTTGAGCTCTTTTGAAACCTTCGCATACCCATATCCCGGAAGATCCACAAAATACATCTGATCATTGACCTTATAATAATTGACCGTCTGGGTTTTGCCGGGCTGCGACGACGTTCTTGCAAGCGAACGCCTTCTAAGAAGCGAATTGATCAATGAAGATTTGCCGACGTTGGATCTGCCGATAAATGCAAATTCAATGTCCCTGTTATCGGGAAATGAACTTGTGATACCACACACTGTCTCAAGATTAACATTCTTTATCTTCATTAACTTCCTCCATAACTCTGTATACGATTATGATCGATATATGTGTCAAAATATTATAAAAACGCGTTATTTATAACCTGTTCCATATTATCCACATACTTTATCTCGATTCCGTCCGTAATCTCATTATCCATATCATGTATGTCAACCTTATTCTTATCAGGTACCAGTACTGTTCGTACTCCGCAGGCCTTTGCCGCAAGAAGCTTTTCCTTAAGTCCTCCCACCGGAAGCACTCGTCCTCTTAATGTTATCTCCCCGGTCATCGCCAGATCAGAATGTACCGGCCTCAGGCATGTTGCTGACATTATTGCCGTTGCCATGGTAATTCCCGCGGAAGGTCCGTCCTTTGGCACGGCTCCCTCAGGTATATGGATATGTATGTCATTTTCCTCGAAATAATCCTCAGCAATATTATATTTGTCGCTTTGTGACCTTACATAGCTCATTGCCGTTACTGCCGATTCCTTCATAACGTCGCCCATTTGTCCGGTAAGTTTAAGATCTCCTTTACCATGCATAATGTTTACTTCAATTTCGAGTGTCTCTCCTCCGAATGACGTCCACGCAAGACCTCTTACGATTCCTATCTCATCCTTCTTGCCAATCTCATCCATTCTGTATACCTTTTTCCCAAGATATTCAGAAAGATTTCTTACGGTTATGCGCACTTTTTCCGTTTCTTTTGCTACTATCTGCTTAGCTGTTTTTCTGCAGATTTTGCCTATGCATCTCTCAAGCTTTCTTACACCTGACTCCCTTGTATAATACTGTATTATATCCCTGATCGCCCCGTCTGTTATCGTAATATTATCCGGCCTGAGACCGTTTTTCCCAATCTGTCTTCTTACAAGATGTTTTTTGGCAATATGAAACTTTTCATTACTCGTATATCCCGAAACCTGTATTATCTCCATTCTGTCCAAAAGCGGTTCAGGAATGTTATCCGTACTGTTCGCCGTGCATATGAACATAACTTTTGAAAGGTCAACCGGAATCTCTACGTAATGATCGGTAAAATATTCGTTCTGCTCCGGATCAAGCACCTCAAGAAGCGCCGAAAATACATCCCCCTTATAATCACTGCTTACCTTATCTATCTCGTCCAGAAGCATAAGCGGATTAGATACTCCGGATTTCTTTAATGCACTTATTATCCTTCCCGGCATAGCTCCTACATATGTGCGTCTGTGTCCGCGTATCTCAGCCTCATCCCTTACTCCGCCGAGACATATACGCATGTACTTGCGGTTAAGGGCTTCCGCTACGGATCTTGCAATCGATGTCTTACCGGTTCCCGGAGGCCCCACAAGACATATTATAGGAGACTCGGCTCCTTCGTTAAGAACTCTTACCGCAAGAGATTCGGCGATACGTTCCTTTACATCGGAAAGGCCGTAATGATCCCTGTCAAGAATCTTACGTACATTACCGATATCAGTACTGTCCTTATCCGTCTTATTCCACGGAAGCGCCAAAAGCAGCTCTATGTAAGTACGGCTAACGGCTGCCTCCTGAGAACTTGACAATATCTCCTCGTAACGCCTTATCTCCGTACAGATATGCTCCTTCACAGACTCATTTGCATCAAGCTCATCGCATTTGCCATAAAAATCACGCACAATTCCGTCGGAACTGTCGCCAAGCTCCTCTCTGATAACAGCAAGCTGCTCTTTTAGATAATAATCCTTCTGGTTCTTATCTATCTTTTTTTGTATCTTCTGATTAAATTCATTTCTCATTCGGAATATCTGAATATCCTCAGCAAGTCCTTTTATAAGAATGCTGCATCTCTTAATTATATCCAGTTCATTTATTATCTTATCTTTGATATCCTCTGCTACCGGAACATTAGCCGCAATAAAATCGGTTATTCGTTCAAGATCCACAGCCTCCCTGACAGTATCCGATATATAAGGATTTATGTGGAGATTTTCTTTTTCGTATACTTCAAATATGTCCTTAAGCGCCATAAGCATTCCCGCAGTTTCATAGGTGCCTGTATCGCTTTTTTCAATCTCATCATATCTGCATTCTGCCAGATCGCCGTTAATTCTGAAATCAGTTATGATTACCCGTCTCTTTCGCCGAGCGATAATTGCTGCCTTTTTCAACCATAAAATTAATATGTGTATCCGGAAAAACATGTATTCCATCCAACATAAAAACCGGTACATATAAAGAGGTTTTCTTCATAATATCAACTCCCATAAATTGCACAAAAATTGCACACTTATCACTGTGCATATACACTAACGTAATAATAAGTGTGCATTTATAAGATCCTTCACCCGATCTTTTTGGTACGTCCCGACTTACTCTTATATTCTATAACCGGCGTACCTTTTTTCTTTATTACATCCTTTGTAATGACACAGTGATCTACCGTATCGTCGGACGGAAGCTCGTACATTGCATCCATCATCGAAGCCTCCATAATGGCGCGAAGACCCCTGGCTCCGGTTTTTCTTTCTATGGACTGTCTTGCTATCTCGTTGATTGCATCATCATCAAAATCAAGCTTTATCCCGTCCAGTTCAAACAGCGCTTTATACTGCTTTACTATAGCGTTCTTAGGCTCAGTCAATATGCGCCTTAATGCTTCTTCGTCCAGTCTGTCAAGTCCAACACACACCGGTACTCTTCCGACGAACTCAGGAATCATCCCAAATTTGACAAAATCCTGCGGAAGCACCTGCTTAAAGAGCTCTCCGATATTCTCATCCTTATCGACCTTCTTGCCTATCTCGGCATTAAAGCCTATGGACTTCTTTCCTATACGTGCACCGATGATCTTCTCCAGACCATCAAATGCTCCACCGCATATGAATAATATATTGGTTGTGTCAATCTCGATAAAATCCTGGTGCGGATGTTTTCTTCCGCCCTGTGGCGGTACATTTGCAACAGTTCCCTCAAGTATCTTAAGAAGCGCCTGCTGCACTCCCTCTCCCGACACATCTCTTGTTATGGACGTATTCTCAGACTTTCTGGTAATCTTATCTACCTCGTCAATGTATATAATTCCATATTCAGCTTTTTCGATATTGTATTCTGCCGCCTGAATAATCTTAAGAAGAATATTCTCAACATCCTCTCCGACATATCCGGCTTCCGTAAGCGCAGTCGCATCAGCTATCGCAAACGGCACATTAAGTATCTTTGCAAGCGTCTGTGCAAGATACGTCTTACCTGAACCCGTAGGTCCAAGCATTATAATGTTACTCTTCTGCAACTCCACATCCGTCTGTCTGCCGGCAAGAACTCTCTTATAGTGATTATACACTGCCACGGACAACGCTTTCTTAGCCTCATCCTGACCTATAACATACTCATCCAAAAGCTCTTTTATCTGTTTGGGTCTCAGCAGGTTAATCTCATCCCTAAATGATGGTTCCTGTTCAAACTCGCTGCCATACAGCGCGTCTTCAACTATTTCCGCACACACCTCAACACATTCGTCGCAGATATATACACCATCTCCCGCTATAAGCTTTCTCACCTTATCCTGGGGCTTATTACAGAACGAACATCTTATATCATTTTCATTATCATCTTTTCCAGCCATTATATTACCTCATTCTGATTATTAAAAATATGCAGGACAACCGATAATATTATATGCGATTTGTGATTATTCTATCAACAATACCGTACTCCAGTGCTTCCTGCGCACTCATATAATTATCTCTTTCGGTATCTATCTCAACCTGTTCAATAGGTTTACCGGTATTCTCAGACAGAATCGCATTAAGTTTTGCCTTGATCTTAAGTATATTCTCGGCTACAATCTTAATCTCCGTTGCCTGTCCTCTTGCTCCGCCCGATGGCTGATGGATCATTATCTCAGCGTTAGGAAGCGCCATTCTCTTGCCCTTCGTGCCTCCTGCCAGAAGAAATGCTCCCATACTTGCAGCCATTCCAATACATATCGTAGATACGTCGCATTTGATATATCTCATTGTATCATATATAGCCATTCCGGCTGTCACGGAACCGCCCGGACTGTTAATGTAAAGGTTAATATCCTTGTCCGGATCTTCCGATTCCAGAAACAGAAGCTGTGCAACAATAATGCTTGCAGAAGCATCTGTAACTTCCTCTCCAAGGAATATTATCCTGTCCTTTAATAATCTTGAAAATATATCGTATGAACGTTCGCCTCTGCTTGTCTGCTCAATGACATAAGGTACCAGACTCATGTATAATCCTCCTTAAAACTTCTGATTATTTTTCAACAGCAGCGTCTGTTACGAATTCAGTCGCTTTCTCAACCTTTATATCGTCTTTAATCTGCTCAAGCTCGCTATCTCCTGCCGACTCCTTAAGCGTCGAAAGCTCGATGCCGTATGTCTTTGCCATATCGGCCAGCTTCTCATCAACCTCTTCGTCAGACACTTCAATACCCTCAGCCTTTGCAATCTCCTCAAGAACCAGTCTTGCCTGTATTCTCTTGATTGCCTGAGGCTTCATCTGCTCAAGCATTCCCTGCGCAGTATTGCCGGTAAGCTGCATATACTGTTCAATATTAATTCCCTGCATCTGAATATTCTGTGCGAACTCGCGTAACATAGTCTCAGCCTGTGCATCAACCATATCGTCTGCTATCTCCATCTTAGCGTTCTCTATGATTTTTTCAATTACGGCGTCCTCTTTCTTAGCTCTGTTCTCTTTTTCTTTTTTCTCTATGAGTTTTGCCTTTATATCAGCTTTGTATTCATCAAGTGTGTCAAATTCGGATACATCCTGTGCAAGTTCGTCATCAATCTCAGGAAGCACCTTTTTCTCAATCTTCTTGATGGTTACCTTAAATATCGCAGGTTTTCCCGCAAGCTCTTCTGCCTGATAGTTCTCAGGGAATGTTACGGAAACCTCCGTCTCATCTCCGATATTCTTACCGATGAGCTGCTCCTCAAATGTATCGATGAACGAATGACTTCCAAGAACAAGCGGATAATCAGTTCCTTTTCCTCCCTCAAAAGCTACGCCGTCCACAAATCCCTCAAAATCTATCGTAACTGTGTTGCCATCCTCTGCAGGCGCATCTTCAACGTTCTCCATTACGGCATTCTTCTCCTGCTCCGTCTTAAGAGATTCCATAACCTCATCATCCGTAACTTCGGAAGATAAGGCTTCTGTCTCAATTCCCCTGTACTCTCCAAGAGTCACCTCAGGCCTTACCGCAACAGTTGCAGTAAATATAAAGCTCTTACCCTTCTCTATCTGTTCAACATCTATATGAGGTCTTGCAACGACCCAAAGATCTGATTCTTTAATCTCTTCATCATATGCATCAGGAATGATTATATTGGCAGCATCCTCATAGAACACCTCCGGTCCGTACATTTTTTCAATAACGCTCATAGGCGCCTTTCCCTTACGGAATCCCGGTATATTGATCTTTCCTACGCCCTTTTTATAAGCCTGCTTAAGCGCATCGCTAAATCTCTCTGCCGAAACCTCAATCGTAAGCTTTACCATTCCTTTTTCAAGCTTTTCTACCTGCATACTCATTTTTTTAATTCCTCCTAAAATAAATGTTCTTTATTGCTGATCCATATATATACGGTAATTACCGCTAAGCGCCAGTAACGCAAACATATACAGACAATTATCATAATATCTTCTTACTCCGGTACGAAGAGGTGTGTTCCAGAAAAGTTTCACGCACTCCGAAGCATATCTTCCCCTAGCCGCAAGGGACGCCATCGCATTGGTAGCTATAAGCGCCACCGGATGAAGCGCCGGCTGGTCAATAACCGTTCCGTCTGTCTCATATGTCATAAAGTCCTTATTACCAACGGTCTCACAGAAAAACTTCTGAATTCTGTCAGCGCATTCGCAGTTCCATTCATCGGCTCCAAACCATTCATAGTCCAGACCTATATTGGCTGCAACCCTGTAAGAATCACTGTAGAACCAGTCGTGTCTGCTTCCGAACTGTTTTATGAAATCCTCATCATAATCATACGGTGTTCCATCATAATTCGCATATTCAGCTGAAAGACCAGTAACAGGATGACATGCTTTCTTAAGATATTCGCGGCTTGCCTTCGCAGCTTCCCTCCAAAACGGTCTGTCCTCTTCATCTGCCCACAGAGCAAATAGCTCATAAAAATGCGCCAGATGATACGACGGATCCGTCCAGTCGCAATTCGGAATAAATTTAATAAGCTTTCTATCGATATCCCACATAGGCATACCCGGCTCTTCTTCGCCGTTATGCAGACAACTGTGCAGTATCTTTCTTGCGTATCCGGAATAATTATATATACCCTCGCCATCTCCCCATCTGTGAGATGCAAAAAATAACGCCATTGCGAAGAACTCTTCACCGTCAGGAGCAGGTCCGTCACTGTTTTGCTCGCCCGTTGTTTTGCACGACCATCCAAAATAGCCCTTGTGATATCCTTCCTTATTGTACATATATGTGTACGCCCATTTCCACAGCCTGTCAAATTCCTCTTTTTTATCGAGCTGTACGCACATCATCATACCATAGGACATTCCCTCAGTTCTTGCGTCATTATTACCCGTATCCTCAAGGTAACCCATATCATCTCCTACGGTATGAAAGAATCTTTCATCTTCGCTGCCATAGAATATGGTATTGAACGCATCATCTATCTTTTTCTGAATATCCTCATCCGTATATCCAAGTTCCGCAAAAACATTGCGATATTTTCCTGTTGCAAATGCACCTTTCATATCTGACCTCCGTATCATACTGCATGCCCTTTTTCGCAAAGCACATTAACTATCATATCCGTATAAAGCTTGCACTGTTCGTCCGACTCAGCTTCTACCATAACCCTTATAAGCGGCTCCGTTCCGCTCTCTCTGAGCAGAAGTCGTCCGTTATCCGATAACCTACTGCTTACAGCCTCTGCTACCGCCATAACGTCCTCGTCATTAAGCGCGGCGCTCTTATCGGCCACCCTGACATTCACAAGAAGCTGTGGATATATGTGTATATCACGTAATAATTCGGATATCTTTGTTTTCTTTTCAAGCATGACCTCCATTATCATAAGAGCTGTCAGCACTCCGTCTCCTGTAGTTGCATATTTTCCAAATATTATATGCCCGGACTGCTCTCCCCCGAAAGAGTGGTTATTCCTCGTCATATTCTCATATACGTACCTGTCTCCTACGGCAGTCTTCTCGTATGAAATGCCTGCCTCATCCAATGCCTTGTATAATCCAAGGTTGGACATGACCGTAGTCACGACGGTATTGTTATTAAGCTCTCCCCTCTCGCTCATATAACATCCGCAAAGGTACATTATCATATCTCCGTCAACAAGATTGCCCTTATCATCTACGCAAAGGCATCTGTCAGCATCTCCGTCAAATGCAAATCCTATATTCGCACCACATTCTTTTACATACTCCTGAAGTCCTTCTATATGTGTTGAACCGCAGTCCTTATTAATATTGGTTCCGTCAGGCTCTGCATTAATCACGTATGTCTTAGCCCCCAGCGCATCAAAAACTCCTTTTGCTATGGTTGATGCGGAACCGTTAGAACAATCCAGAGCAACAACGACATTATTAAACGACCTCTTGGCCAGGGATATAAGATAACCGATATACCTGTGTCTTCCTATGGCATAATCCACGGTCCTTCCTATGTACTTTCCTGTCGCAAACGGAAGATCATCCTCCGCGCGGTCAATATATTCTTCTATAAGTAATGTTATATCATCCTCTATCTTGTGTCCAAGACCATTGATTATCTTAATGCCATTATCATAGTAGGGATTATGACTTGCAGATATCATGATTCCGCAGTCAAAGCCCTCAGTTCTTACAACATACGAAACACTCGGCGTAGAAGTTACGTGTAACAGATACACATCAGCTCCGCTTGCCGTAAGTCCGGCAGACAGCGCATCTTCAAACATATAGCTTGAACGCCTGGTATCCTTTCCAATTATGATCCGAGCCCTGTCATCGCTCTTACTTCCAAAGTACCATCCCAGAAATCTCCCAACCCGGTATGCATGACGGACATTCAAGGTCTTACCCGCTTCTCCTCTGAATCCGTCGGTACCAAAATATTTCATTGTGAATATATCCTCCGAGTCACTTATCAAAAATCAATTATACCTATGGTAACACACTCAATTCTTATTTTCAACAGTTTTATTCTTTATGTCAATAGTGATATGTACTTGAAATTTATAATATTATGGCTATAATGGATAACTGACACATTAACATGATACGAAATGGAGATTCCTATGATTACTAAAAGAGATGATATAAGAAACATTGCCATTATTGCCCATGTTGATCACGGCAAAACCACTCTTGTCGATGAACTTCTTAAACAAAGCGGCGTTTTCCGCAAAGGTCAGGTCATAGAACGCCGTGTTATGGATTCCAACGATATAGAGCGTGAACGCGGAATAACGATTCTTTCAAAGAATACCGCCGTATTCTTTGATAATGTAAAGATTAATATCATAGATACTCCCGGACATGCCGATTTTGGCGGCGAGGTGGAGCGCGTCCTTAAAATGGTAAACGGCGTCATTCTTGTAGTTGATGCATATGAGGGTGCGATGCCACAGACCAAATTTGTACTGAAAAAAGCTCTTGAGCTTTCTCTTCCGGTTATTGTATGTATCAATAAGACGGATCGTCCTGATGCAAGACCTGAAGAGGTGGTGGACGAGGTCCTTGAATTATTTATTGATCTCGACGCCGATGAATCACAGCTTGACTGTCCTTTTATATTTACTTCTGCAAAGGGTGGATATGCCACATCATCACTTGATGAGCCAAAGGATGATATGACGGACCTGTTTGAAGCGATTATTAATTATATACCTGCGCCATGCGGGGATCCGGACGCCAATACCCAGGTTCTTATAAGTACCATTGATTACAATGAATATGTGGGACGTATAGGAATAGGAAAAGTTGACAACGGAACCCTCAGAGTCAACACGGAAGTAGTTATAGCCAATGCGCATGACGATACCAAGCACTCCGCCGTTAAGATAAGTAAGCTTTACGTATTTGACGGTCTTAAGCGTGTAGAGGTAGAGGAGGCCGGCATAGGAGAAGTTGTAGCAATATCCGGTATCGCAGACCTTCATATCGGAGATACAATATGCTCGCCCGAGAATCCGGTTCCGATCCCGTTTCAGAAGATATCAGAGCCTACGATATCGATGGATTTTATCGTAAATGACAGTCCTTTTGCAGGTACAGAAGGTAAATATGTAACATCCAGACATCTTAGGGACAGGCTGTTTCGTATGCTCAATACGGATGTGAGCCTGCGAGTTGAAGAGACGGATTCCACCGAGGTATTCAAAGTATCAGGCCGTGGCGAGCTTCATCTTTCA
>CASFAQ010000017.1 GCA_949292725.1 uncultured Eubacteriales bacterium
CCTGAAGCAAGTATTTTTTTTGCAGGACGATCCTTATGCTCAAGCACATAGATTCCCGACCCATACCCAAGTGTTTTTGCAATATGATAAGCGGCGCTAAGCCCTGAGGCTCCGGCGCCAATTATCACTACGTCTCCTGTATACATAAAGTTTCCTCCCGGTATTCAGCTTGAAAAGCTCTCAAGCAAAGAATAAAGCTCTTCCTCATCAGAAACAAAATATCCTATACGTATTCTTATCTGCTCATCAGCGCTAAGACTATCCGTTCTTATGCCCGTGTATTCATATACCGTCGACTTGTCACTGTAATAAACGACCACTTCACCATTCACATCACAGATATAGTATTCATTCTCATTCCAGTCAGATGCATATGTTTTTCGAAGCACGACCGTATCGCCGGAAAAATTAATTATCTCATATGAAATAAGTCCGTCAAGGTACTCCGAAAGCGGCATATTATTCATATAATCATCAATATAATCCTGCAATTCCTCTCTGTCATAGGTTATAAATCTCGAAGGCACATTATACTCTTTTTCAGTCAGATTATCATGCCTGTCAGCATTGACATAATAAGTCTGTAAAAAATATCTTGTATCCCCGCTTATCCTTTCACCGGTCGTCTGAATACCAGTGTCCGTCAGATCATCAGGTCCGGTTGTGGTATATGATGTTCTTGCCTTGGAGACCCCATTATCATCATCCTTCTCAGAAAGGTTGCGGACATTATACGCCAAAACGGCTATTGCAAATATACAAAATGCCAATGTAACCGAGCCAATAAGAACGCTTTTTTTCTTATCCACGAAAATACACCTCGTCTAAAAGTATTATCATTCTTATTGTTGACATATATGGAATAATTATTCATATTTACTAAATTTGCGGCCATGTTCCCGTTTCTTCGAATTCATGTGCAAGTTCCTCTGCTGAATCGACAATCTCTTTTTCATATTCAAGCAGACCAAGTAGTTTTATGGCATTCTTCGTTGTGGCACATCCTTTATAGAGGGTATAATCAAATATTATCTTATCACCCTCTATTTTTTCCCGGAAATGATAATTGGAATAATGCCTCCCAAGTATTTTTGCAAGCTCCGTATCGTGTGTCGCAGCAAAGCATAACGCCCCATTGTCACAGAGTTTTTTAAGAATATGGCTTGATGCCGCTATGCGTTCTATGGTGTTAGTTCCCCGAAGTACCTCGTCTATACAGCACAGCACCCTTATCTTAGGTGACACATCAAGGATTCGCCTAAGCGACATTATCTCAACTATAAAATAACTCTGGTTATTGACCAGACTATCCTTTAGAGCCATTGAAGTCATTATACGAAAGCATATGGCCCGATAACGGGAAGCATTGACTGTTGCAATGGTCTGGGCAAGGATTGCATTTATCGCTATCGCCTTAAGCAGTGTTGACTTACCTGACGCATTGGAGCCCGTAAGCAATATTCCGCCTTTAGCATCTATACTGTTGTATACCGGCTCAGAAATCATAGGATGATATATATCCTTTACAACTATTGAAGTCTCGCCGTCAGTAAAATCCGGAACACACCATCCATTGGTCATGCACATCTGCCTGTATGAGCCTGCCGCAATCATTGCATCAAGGAATCCCAGCGTATTATGCAACGTAAGAATCTCATCATTTCTTTTGATAATGGTATCTAACATATTATTGAACTTAATAAGGTCAATATGCGTGAGCATCCTTGCATAGTCCAGTATGATATCAAGAATGCTTCCTCCGTTCGGATTTAGAACTATTCCTGACATTCTTCTAAATGATGACATTCTTCCATGTACTTCCTTAATTATATGAAGTTCCCTCTTAATAGCCGGTATTTCAACATCTGAAAACTTCTTAGCACAGTACATCATCCTAAGCACATAATTTAGCACAGAATAATACACCTCAATCTGAGCCTTTCTTCTGTAATATGTGATAATGGCTACGGCAATGTCCGCCACCAGTACAGTAATGGCTGCAGCTGTATTAAAGAATATCAGCGCAACGCCCGCCAACCACGCCAGAATAATTATATAGTGATAAAGATTGCTTTCCCTTTTTACATTCTTAAGGCTCTGAAAGAACTCATAGAATGAAATATTTCTGTGACTTCCCATTATCTTAAGTCTGCTTTGTACCGCCATACGGTCTTCTTCGTTCTGCATGAAATGCTCTATTATCTTATTGCGGTAATATATTTCATCTGCCTGAAAAAGCGGTTTTCTGAGGCAGGCATACAGCATCTCCTCACCCACAGACGATAATGTAGTGTCCATAAGAGCATATACATCGTCCATGTCAAGATCGTTCCATGTTATGTCATCTATATCATCATCTTTACGAATCGATTCATAATACTTCTGTATGGATTCGTATTTTACGGCATTATGTTCTTTCCCGGGTCTCCTGCCCCATGCGTCTCTAAGCTCTCTCTCTGTTTTTTTCCTGTCTGCAACAGAATCATATATAGCTTTCCCCACTAAGGCCAATACGCATAATACTGCCAAAAATATATACCAGAAATTCATATTATCTCCTTAAGATATCAAATAAACAAGGCTGTTACAGTAATAACCATAACAGCCCTATAATAGCAATATTAACTTCTGAGGTCAATCCTTAATAACTCTTCCGACCTTGATCGGCTGACGATAGTATGCATTAGATATCTTGATACCCGAGCTTGGATTACTTGCATGAATGATCATGCCTCCGCCAATGTATATCGCAACGTGATTAACACGTCCGCCGCTTCCGTAGAAGAAAAGGTCTCCCGGTCTGGCCTCTGAACTCTTAATCGACGTTGTAGATGTAGCCTGACTTCCTGAAGTTCTTGGCAGTCCGTATCCAAAGCGTCCAAATACTCCCATCGTAAATCCTGAACAGTCAGTTCCGTTCGTAAGGCTTGTCCCTCCATACACGTATCTGTTGCCAAGGAAATTCTTTGCATATTCAACAACTGAAGCTCTGATTGACGAAACTCCGTCCGAGCCGTCCGTAGCAAGCTGTCCAACCTTTACAGCTCTCTTTAATTTGTATGAAATCTCAACATATTGCTTCGAAACGAAAGCGTAGTCACTGTCAACCGAGATGCATACCCAGTCTGAAAGATTGGCTGCCATCTCATCATAATTAACCTTCCTGACTTCACGCTTCTTAACATTCCTGTCTATAAACTTCTCAAGCCATTCTGCATTGAGCTTTTCACGATACACCTCGAAGTCTTCATCATACGAAAGAACACTGTATATCGAAGAATCCGTTGAAGGAAGCGCACGTACTCTTAAACCATTCTCCTTAACCGTAATAACCTTGGTTCCGACTTCCAGAGCCATCTGTTCTGCTTCTTCATCTTTCACAAGATACTGAGCTTTTACATATCCCTTGACATTACCGGATACAATCTTTGCCCAGCCCTTCTTAATGTTGTATATATGACATCCGGCATTCTTAGTAAGTTTACCGACTATCTTACTGTTCGTACTTGCCTTAGCCCTTACATTAAGGTAAGTATCCACCTTAGCGATACCGAGTCTGTCATAGTTAAGATTAAGCTTAACATGCTCATCCTTCTCTTCCTTCAGATCATCCTGAACAACTTCCTGTTCCGTCTGTACAGCTGCTTCCTGCACGCTCTGCGTTGCGTTCATTCCGGTGATGGAACGAACTACACCTGCCTCAACTTCTGCAACCACAAATTTATTTAATTGAACATTAATTCCTGCCATCGGCTTCTCTGTAGATACAATACTCGCGCTTACTGACGATATACCCCACGTAAACAGCGCCACTCCGGCAACGCCCAATATAGCGGCCTTCTTCATTCCGATACGACTTCTCATATATACTATGCCTCCAAAGCAAATCTCTTTAATTGTTACAAAACTATTACAAACATGAAACTAGTATAACAATAGATGATTGCTTTGTCAACATAATAATTACAAAAATGTTACATTGCAATATATCTTTATTAAATTATTATGCATACGAGTCCGCCATTGCTCTCGTTTATGACTTTTTTAATCGTATCTGACAGTTTCTGCTGGCTTTCATCGGACAATCTGCTGATCTTACCGTGTATTCCATCCTCCACAAGCTGACGTATCGTCTTCCCGAATATATTGGTATCCCATATGCCGTCAGCACCATCATGCCCGTTATCCGACATATATTTTATAAGATCCTCCGCCTGCTCCTTAGTGCCTACAATAGGAGCTATCTCTGTCTCAATATCTGCCTTGATCATATGTATTGACGGAGATATCGCGCGTATCTTGACTCCGTATTTGTTACCATGCCTGATAAGCTCCGGCTCCTCTAACTCGATATATTCCATGGACGGTTCCACAACACCATATCCCGTCATTTTCACCTGCTCATATGCCGATGCAATTTCACTTACCTCTTCTTTCTTTGATGCAAGTACTTTTAAAGTCTTTATAAGACCGTATTCGTTTTCTATGGTAATTCCTGACAAATCGCTTAATATCTGATAATAATACTGCTCGTCAAATTCAATGTTTATAACGGCAATACCATTCTGAGGGCTATAACTTACGGTATTGAATGATTTAATATATTCACTGTCTATTATGTATTTGCGATTGTCAAAATTGCGCAGCATATTAATATCTTTAAGATTATTTTTTACATTTTCTATAAGATCTATCTTAAGCTTATGGTCATCCGGTATCATTTCAACCCATTTCGGTATGAAGAAATCCACTCTGCTCACCGGAAATTCCATAAGCATACTGTACATTATCTCTGTTATATCATCCTTTTTTAACTGTTCACAATTAACGGGAATACAGGCAACATCCTTTTGTGCGGCTATCGAATCCGCAAGCCTTACTGTCTCTATAGAATAAGGTTTTAGGCTGTTAAGAAGCACAACAAACGGTTTTCCCATAGCCTTAAGTTCATCTATTGCCTTATTCTCTGCTTCCTCATAACTTCTTCTTTCAATATCTCCAAAGCTTCCATCCGAAGTCACAACTATCCCTATGGTCGAGTGGTCATTTATCACTTTTCTTGTTCCCATTTCCGCAGCCTGTGAAAACGGCATGCCCTCCTCACTCCACGGAGTCTTTACAAGTCTTTCATGCTCATTCTCAATATGCCCCCTGGCACCTTCAACCATAAATCCGACGCAGTCTATCAGGCGCACCTTCAGTCTGCAATCATTATTTAGTGCAATTGTCGCGCCCTCCTTGGGGATGAATTTGGGCTCGGTAGTCATTATGGTTCTTCCTCCTGATGATTGCGGAAGTTCGTCTATACACAGACGTCTCTCGTTCTCATCCTCTATATTTGGAATTACAAGCATCTCCATAAAACGCTTTATAAATGTTGATTTGCCGGTTCTTACCGGTCCCACGACCCCTATGTATATCTCTCCGTTCGTCCTTGCGTTAATATCGTTATAGACCTGAAAATTGTCCATAAATCATGCCCCTTTCAATTATACTTATACAATATATGAGGCGGTGGGATTTTGTATTCGCCATACATAATAAAAAGATTGGCTCATAATATAATAATATATACAAAATAGTAAGGAGCATGTAATGAGACGGATATGTCTGATATTGGCAATAGCGCTGTTGGCGCAGACCGTTATATTTTCAAAGACAGTATATGCCGAAGGAGCCGGCGAATCAGATCTCAACATCACCTCAAAAGCCGCAATAGTTATAGAGGGCGCCACCGGGCAGATATTATATGAAAAAAATAAAGATGAAGAATTACCCATAGCCAGTGTAACCAAGGTTATGACCCTTCTTCTGATATTTGAAGCGCTTGATAGCGGCAGCATAAGCCTGACAGATGAAGTAGGCGTAAGCGAATATGCCGCATCCATGGGTGGCTCACAGGTATATCTGGAGGCAGGCGAAAAACAGAGCGTGGATACTATGATTAAATGTATAGCCATATCAAGCGCCAATGACGCTGCAGTGGCAATGGCGGAATATATAAGTGGTTCCGAGGTGGCTTTTGTAGAAAAAATGAACAGCAGGGCCGCTGCGCTCGGTATGGAACATACTCATTTCATCAATTGTAATGGTCTTGACGACGATATAGAATCCGGACATTATTCAAGTGCATATGATATTGCCGTCATGTCCAGAGAACTTCTTACGTCACATCCCGGCATATCCGACTATTCAACTGTATGGATGGATTCATTTATACATACCAACTCCAAGGGCGAACAAAGCGAATTTGGTCTTACCAATACCAATAAGCTTATACGCTCATATAACGGAATAACGGGACTTAAGACAGGTTCCACTCAAAAAGCCGGTTATTGTCTGTCTGCAACTGCAAAAAGGGATGGTCTTGACATGATTGCGGTAGTTCTTAACGCACCCGACCACAAGACAAGATTCTCAGAATCCGCATCACTTTTAGACTATGGATTCGGAAAATGCATAATATATAAGGATGAACATAAGGACTTTTCAGTCACGCCCGTTACGGTACGTGGCAGCCTTACAAAAGAAATCACCTGTATTCCGGAGAACACATTTTGTCATATCTTCACAAACGGCGAGGATACATCCCTCGTCACAAAACAAATTATGACTGATGACAATATGTGCGCTCCCATCAATAAAGGTGACGTGACAGGATATATAGAATATTTATATAACGGCGCCCCGATAGGCCGTGTTAATCTTATATCGGAAAGTGAAGCGCCCACTGCCGGATTTTTTGATTATTACAGAAATATAATAACATCCTACATTTCACTCAAATATTTCTCATAACCCACGCTTTCAAGCTTTTCACACTTGGATGCTACGGACTGCTTCATATCCTCCTTGTAGGCTTCAAGCTTCTTAAGAAGTCCTTCATCCGATATGGCAAGCATTTTAACGGCAAGAAGTCCTGCATTCTTAGCGCCGTCGATTGCAACCGTCGCTACCGGGATACCGGATGGCATCTGTACGATTGAATACAGTGAATCTACTCCCGAGAGAGTTTTTGTATGAATAGGTACTCCTATAACCGGAAGCGTATACAGTGCGGCACACATTCCCGGAAGATGTGCCGCTCCACCTGCTCCGGCGATAATAACGGATACTCCTCTTTCTCCGGCTGATTTTGCATAGTCTACAAATATATCAGGCATCCTGTGCGCCGATATTATCTTCATCTCATATTCAATTCCAAAATCCGAAAGAACCTTTGCAGCCTGACTCATAACCTTAAGATCTGAGTCGCTTCCCATTACAATACTTACTTTAGCCATAATACATATCTCCTTTGCTATAAATATTTATTTAATTCCTGTGTTCCACAAAGAACAAACTTTCCATTCTCAATTATCGCAACTGACGAACCGTCTGCCATCACTGCGCTTATATGCCCAATTTCATCATAAGGTATCGTTATGTCGGTGTGACAGCCAAAATAGGCCTTTGAGCTGTCCGTATGTCTGTTTAGGGATATCTCATTATCCCTTGCAATAACCTCTTTTTTATCGGGATTATATACCCTCACATCCTCGCTCATGCTAAAGCACGTATCACCCAGAGCGATATGCGGACCCGTCTTTTCAGCGATAAGTATCGGAAGCCTGTTCGATATACCATACCTTTTTCCCATACTAAATGCTGCCGTATTGGTTCCTATCGCAAACTCTCCGATCGGAAGTGATGCATGCTGACGCATAAGATTATCTCTTATAAATGCCTTATTATCCTTATCATCCTCATAATTACTGCAGAAATATTCCGTTGTTCTGCCATCTTCAAATCTTATGGCAAGATTCTTATATAAAAGTCCGTTTATATATACGTTCTTAACATGCAAAAGTCCGGAAGTTTTCTCAAGCATTGGACTTGTATATACCTCTCCAACAGGAATATTACAATCTGCAAGACAGTTATGAAATCTTGTCTGGGAATCCGGATTCTGAAGCTTTACAAGATTAATGAGCATATCCGTCATATTGCCGTTACATCCTTTTATATGAACATGACTGCATTCATCCAAAACATCTGTCATACACTTCTGTATCATCTCGTATTCCTTTGTATCAAGTGTATTTATACGTATGGTCTCTTTGAATATATCCTCATAATCATCCCCAATGGACGGGACAGGAAATGCAATTATCGTAAAGCTGTAATCCTCACGATTAATATAATTATTGATTATATTGGATGCTTCTATGTCATATGTGGAAGAAAGCTTCCTTTGCTCATCATCAAGCGAAAGCGCCTCCTTCTTTCCTAAAGGTGAGAATTCCTCCTCCCCAAAGGCTTCTATTACAGCCGGTCCCGCATACAGGCGTGCATCATTTTTGTATTTTTCATACGCATTTTTAAGAGATGCAAGCTGTCTTTTTTTCATGGCATTGTTAAAATATATAGCCTTATCATACCTGTGGTCGTATGCAAACTGCGGATTGGTATCTATACTGCCTGACTGGTCTCTTGCAATGGATTTTCCACTGACGGCATTTCTTGCGATAACTGTGCTAAGGCCTTCTCCGGAAAATATCTCCATCGCCCTTTTTACTATTCTCTCAAAACCTATAGGATATCTTATCTGCACGGTTTTCTTTTTGGACAGGTCTATTCCGGCAAGCCTAAAGCCTGTAATGTATCCGCCGGTAAAAGCTTCGGCTATCTTTTCGATTTCCTCATGGGAAAGCGAATTAATATATCTGAATGTCCTTATCTCATTATCCGTAATGTGCTCTCCAGTGATATACAGGCTTCGCTCATCGGACATATCCATATTATTTATTATATCGGTAAAAAAAGTATTATTGCACGTTATGGTATCGCGAACCCTGTACTCGTAATGCTCATCCATATAATCATAGATATGATAATACAGTGCGGATTTTACGGCGCCTTCATACCTGTCAGGTTCATATTGTTCGAATATATTATATATTTCAAGAAATAATTCCGCACATGTGACTATCTCAAAAAACCGCGATTCCAGACACAATGCGCCGATACTTAAGCATTCTGCGGCAACAGCACTTAAAATGTGCCCCATGCCATCTCCGAATTCATGTACTGCTTTTGACGGATTTGCATATGAATCCTTATAGTATTCCGGATCATATCTGTACATGGATATACTCTCGTTCACCTGTTTCCACTTGCTTAGCGAAATCTCCTTATACCATACATATATCGGGGCGGCATATGCATAATTATTTCCCAGAACCCATCTTATATGTTTCCCGTAAGTAATAAGCGCCCCTGAAATTTCCTTAAAGAATCCCATATATTTTTCCGGGACATTCATGTCGCCGCCGTATATATCTTCTATTCTTTCATAAGCCAGATCAAATCTTTCAAGATCTATATTTTCATAATCATATTTTATATTGCCATTTAAAACATTTGGTCTGACATATCTTTGATATGCATAATTCCAAAGCGTATCAGAACCTTCTTTGGTGTCCTTATTCCTGTCCAATATAAGGGACTCCCTAACATTGTGCTCAAGCCACGAGATTCCCCCGGATGCGTCATTAAGCATCGTAGGCTGTATATGATCTAGCATAACGGCAAATTTTGCCGATGGAGTCGTTCTCTCTTCAAACTCTTCCCACAGTCCGCGCACGTATTCTGCCTGATCATCAGGCAGTATGCCAAATATCCTCTCAGCTGCCAGAAGCTCCCTCTCTTTTTTTGTGGCATTGGCGTCTGCGTCATACGCATATGTATCGCCCGCATCTATTTCAACTATGTCATGTATAAGAACCATTGATATGACCCTGAGTGGGTCAACCGGTTCATTGGAATACTCTGACAACAGCATGCCCATGACTGCAAGGTGCCATGAGTGTTCTGAATCATTCTCTTTTCTGCTGCCGTCCGAAATATATGTCTGTCTTGTTATATTCTTAAGCTTGTCTATCTCCAGTAAAAACTGCATCTGTCTGTCTATGCGACTGTCCATGATTAATCTCCTCATAATTATATAAAATGAGCAGCGCTGTAAGCCGAGTTCTGTCGTGGATGATCATCTATCTTAGCTTACCGTTACCGGCAAGCTTTAGCGACCTACCCGAAAGCACGACGGGCCGCCGTATAGCTTTCTGTTCGGTCTTGCTTCGGATGGGGTTTACATGTGCCTCTGCCGTTACCGGCAGAGCGGTGGGCTCTTACCCCGCCTTTCCACCCTTACCTGCATATGCAGGCGGTTTATTTCTGTTGCACTGGCCTGGGAGTCACCTCCACCGGACGTTATCCGGCATCCTGCCCTGTGAAGCTCGGACTTTCCTCACCTGCGGCCTTTCGGCACTTGCAGGCGCGATCATCTGCGCTGCTCAGATTATAAACTTATATATGAAATGTACTTCCTCCGATAAACTCTCTGAGTATCGAATTATTCGGTACATATCCACATCCCGCATTAATGAAATAATCCAGGAATTTTAAAAGTCTTTTTGCCTCAATATACTCAGGCGAACCTCTGTCAACCTTGAAAAGTAATGGCTCTGCATATTGTTTTAATATTGCAAGCTCATATATCAGCGCCGAATTAAACATTATATCGGCATCTTCCTGAAATGGGAATATGTTCTTATTCTCACCATTGCGGACCGAGTTCCACATATTGATGGTATCTGCTGCGTCCGCACCCCTTGTTCTTGCATCGCGCACAATCCTTCGTATAAGTCTTCCATCCGTCGTAGGGATACGGTTATGCTCATCTATATTAAGCTGTGTCAATGCGCTTATGTAGATTTTGTACTTACTTTTATGCGGAAGCGAATACGAAAGACTGTCGTTAAGACCGTGAATTCCCTCAATGATAAGTATATCATTATCCCCGATGGACGTCTCTTTTTCCTCATACTCCCTTTTACCCGTTATGAAATTATATCTTGGCATCCTTACCTTCTGTCCGTTAATAAGAGCAAGCATATCCTCGTTAAAGCTCTTTGTATCTATAGCTTCAAGGCACTCAAAATCATACGAACCGTACTCATTTCTCGGAGTGTCCGTCCGGTTGACAAAATAATTGTCGACTGCGATAGGATGCGGTACTATTCCAAGCGTCTTAAGCTGTACCGATAATCTGTGGGAAAACGTAGTTTTGCCCGATGATGACGGACCGGCAATCATAACAAACCTGACGTCATTTCTATCATATATTGCCTGTGCTATATCTCCTATCTTCTTTTCATGAAGCGCTTCCTGTATCATGACCAGCTCTGGAAATTTGCCGCTTACTATAGAATCATTCAGTGCGCCTACCCCGTCGGTTTCCAGCTTTGCTATCCAGTCATTGGACTCTTTTATGATATTATAAAATTTGGGTCTGTCCTTAAATTCTCCCACAGTATCAGGGGCGTTTACGGAAGGTACGACAAACACAAATCCGTCCTTATACAGTTCAAGCCTAAAGTGCTCAAGCACACCTGTTGACGCAGGCATTGCGCCATAAAAATAATCCTTATATCCCAGAAGGTCGTATACATTGACCGTGGAAGCTCTTCTGTACAGGAAAAGTCTTTCCTTCTGTCTCATACCCTGATTTCTGAACATCTTTATCGCATCATCAGTACTAAGCGTACTTTTTACAAACGGTATGTCCATTCTGACATATGTATGCATAAGATTCTCTATCTTTTTGAGCATATATCCGCTCAATGGTTCGACACCCTTTATCTCACAGTAATAACCGTTTCCTATACTCGATTCGATATTAAAGCTTTCCGGCATATTATCCGCATATATCTCATATACAGCCTTTAAAAGAAGCATCTGCACGCCACGGACATATATGCTGTGTCCGATTGCGGTATCCACCGTGATAAAATCAAGCTCTGCATCCCTGTTAAGCCGCTTGTTAAGCTCGCATATCTTGCCATCCTTCAATGCTGCAATTATTCTGTATGTATAATCCTTCTGATATGTATCTGCAATATCCTTTATAAGAGTTTCCTCCGGATATAATCTTTCCTCCCCATTGATATTTACTTTAATATTCTTCAAATACCTTCCTCCTTTTGCATCTTCTTAACTATCATTTCAATAACGGCATTATCATTCTTTAATTCCTCTATTCGTTTCATGGACGATTCCCCTCCCCTTCCTATAAGATGTCTGATAATCCTTTCGTTGGATTCATGGATTCCTCTCATATAATCTATGCAGGTACCGTCCGGATTGTTAATCAGATAATGTCCGTACATGTATTCATATTCATTGTCATAGTGCTCAACACCCCTGTGCGCCTTAATTATAGTGTAGTATTTGCCATCCTCATGAACCATTTTCTCATATACTATACAAAAACCTGTATCGTGCAGATAATGTCTCACCCTCGCTATATCCGACTGTGGCTGTATTACCAGCTCTTTTACACATTCACAAACCCTGCTGTTGCCCTTTAATATATCAATCATAAGATTGCCTCCCATTCCGCTTATCAGAATGGTTTCAATCCCATCCGATATATCAATGTCTGAAATCCCATCCGAGCATCTTACTTCTATAAGGTTGCAAAGCCCACATTCCCTTATATTGGTTACCGCCCTCTGTACCGGTCCCTTATTAATATCTGTCGCTATAATCCGCTTTGCTATTCCCTCATTTATAAGATATATGGATGTATACGCATGATCGCATCCAATGTCTGCAACCACGTGTCCTTTCGTAACACATCCTGCAGTTGATTTGATTCGTTCAGATAAATGCATACAAACCTCCAAGGGATATATCAGTCAAGATAATCCTTAAGTTTTCTGCTACGGCTTGGATGCCTTAATTTTCTCAATGCCTTTGCCTCTATCTGCCTGATTCTTTCCCTTGTTACGTCAAACACGGTTCCAACCTCCTCAAGAGTCCTCTGCCTTCCGTCATCAAGCCCGAATCTGAGTCTTAGAACCTTTTGCTCCCTTTCCGTAAGCGTCATAAGCACCTCATCAAGCTGCTCCTTAAGTAATGTAAATGCAGCGGCGTCAGCAGGCACCGGAACATTTTCATCCTGAATGAAATCCCCAAGATGACTGTCCTCTTCCTCACCTATAGGTGTTTCAAGCGATACCGGCTCCTGTGAAATCTTCTGGATTTCACGGACACGCTCTACAGGAAGATTCATTTCCTTTGCTATCTCCTCCGGATACGGCTCCCTTCCGAGTTCCTGAAGGAGCTGTCTTTGAACCCTTATAAGCTTATTAATCGTCTCGACCATATGAACCGGTATACGTATAGTCCTCGCCTGATCGGCTATGGCTCTCGTTATCGCCTGTCTGATCCACCATGTGGCATAGGTACTGAATTTGTAACCCTTAGTATAATCAAATTTTTCAACAGCCTTTATAAGACCCAGATTGCCCTCCTGTATCAGATCCAGAAAAAGCATGCCCCTTCCGACATATCTCTTGGCAATACTTACAACAAGTCTCAGATTGGCCTCGGCAAGTCTTTTTTTTGCTTCCTCATCGCCTTTTTCCATGCGCTTTGCAAGCTCTACCTCTTCTTCAGCAGTAAGGAGCTGTACCTTACCAATTTCCTTTAGATACATTCTGACAGGATCCTCGATGCTTATTCCGTCAGGAACAGTAAGGTCTATCGATTCGATATCATGTTCATCCTCTTCACTTTCCATCTCAAGAATAATCTCATCATCAACATCCGCGTCCACATTTACCTTAAAGACTTCGATATTGTTCTTTTCAAGATATGTGTATATATCCTCAAACTTTTCAGGCGGAAGGTTCATGTCCTTAAAATAATTAACAATCTCCTCCTGCATAAGAATATTTTTTTCTTTCTTAGCAAGCTTGACAAGATCATTGAGTCTTTCTGTAAATTTTTCGATGCTTACGTTCATTATTAGGTCCTCCTGTCTTTTATTAACTTAACCATCCTACAAAGAAATATGCAATTTCTGTAAATCAACCATCATATTCATAAGCCTCTGCAGCTCCTCCGGCCTGGTTACATTTCTTGTCATACGGTCAATGTTCTTCTTTTTTATCTTTTTTACGAGTTCATTAAGCGCCTTTTGCTTCTGATACTTATCAAGATTCTGATGCGTCAGGTGTCCGCTTAAGATTGCCGCGGCCGCCTTTTGTTCGTCAGCATTCAAAAATCTGTTCAGTATCATCGCCGGCATTATGCTTCCGGTGCTGTCGTACTGTTCAAATACAGCCTTTGCTATCTCATGGTACGGTTCATCACAGAAATCATCCGCATCCATATACTCTCTTATCCTCTTACAGATTTCAGGATCATTTGCAATCCATGTAAGAAGTATGCCCTCTGCCCTTCCGGAGCCGTCATCCTTATCCGCCGCCCTGCTTTTTATCTGTCTTACTGCGCTTACGGCTATTCCCGCCATATCGGCGCTTTTTTTTGCTATAAGCTTCTTGATATCATGCATGCGTATCTTATATCTTGCGCAAACAGCCTCTGTATAATTATTCCTCTCAAGCTCGTCCTCAAACGTAAGAAGCTTTTTGGCAAGCTCATTATAGAATTCCGTTTTTTGTTCCGGGTCGGAAAGATCATAATTCTTCTCAAGTACGGATATTTCAAAATCAAAGCTGCTACGCGCCTCATCAATCCTCTTTTGATATTCTTCACTTCCAAGATTCCTGATAAATTCATCGGGATCCTTATACGGCTCCATATTAAGTATCTTAACCGAAAGTCCCGCTTCTTTTAATATTGGAATCGCCCTAAGCGTAGCTTTAATCCCCGCGCCATCACTGTCATAGGATATAACAACCTGGTCCGTATATCGTTTGATAAGGTTGGCCTGAAGCCCTGTAAGTGCGGTTCCAAGCGATGCACAGGCGCTTGCAAATCCGGCCTGATGAAGCGCTATGACGTCCATATAACCCTCGCATAATATCATATATCCTGTGCGTGCATGTCGTGCATAATTAAGTCCGTACAGATTCCTGCTCTTATCAAATACCGGAGTCTCGGGTGAATTAAGATATTTTGGCATCGCATCCCCCATTACACGTCCTCCAAATCCTATCACCCTGTTATTGGCATCCATAATGGGAAACATGACTCTGTTCCAGAATTTATCCCTTACTCCCTTTCTTTCATCAAATGTAAACAATCCTGCAAGCTTAAGTTCCTCATCATTATATCCCTTATTTTTGAGATGTCCATACAGGCTTCCCCTTTTTCCGGAATATCCCAGCGCAAATTTCTTAATCGTTTCATCCATAAGACCGCGCCTTTTAAAATAATCTTGCGCAGCCCTTCCATCCTTACTGCGCCCAAGCATATAATAATATACTCCGGCCTCACTGTTAATGCTAAGGAGCCTGCTTCGTATACTCTGCATTCTTATCGCTTCTTCGCTGCGGTCCGCATCCGGAAGCGTTATCCCACACCTTTTGGCAAGCATATTAATGGCCTCCGGAAATGTAAGATTATCGTACTCCATCGCAAAAGTAAATACACTTCCTCCGGCGCCGCACCCAAAACAATAATACATCTGTTTTGACGGGCTCACCGAAAATGATGGCGTTTTCTCATTATGAAAAGGGCAGAGACCCACGTAATTTGCACCCTGCTTCTTTAAATTAATATATGAGGATATATAATCCACAATATCTGTCCTGCTTCTTACTTCCTCAATGACTTCATCAGAATAAAACAATCCTGCTCCGCCTCCTGAATCACATGACATTCCATGTCTTTGGAATAGCTAATCTCTTAAATGTATTGGTAGCAAACTGATCTGACATACATGCGATAAAATCACATACAGCCCTTTCCCTGTCTGTTCCGTTCTCGATAAGACCAAGGAATTCGTCAGGCATCTCCTCCGTATATTCGCAGTAATAATAGAATAATCTTTCAACCACCTGCGCCGCCTTTTTTTCCTCGCCCTTTGCAACGGGGTTATTGTACACATTCTCAAACATGAATTTTCTAAGCTCCATAAGAGCCTCATATTTTTCATTCGACATAAGAATATCATTCTTACCGTCGCTTGTAAGAATAATATCATGAATGAGCGTATTAAGCCTCGCATTCAGGTTATTGCCAAGTATCTGCGTAAGCTCTTTCGGGATATCATCTTCCTTTAAAATATGCGCCCTTATTGAATCGTCTATGTCAGAATTGATATATGCAATCTTATCAGACAGTCTTACTATCTTTCCCTCAAGCGTACAAGGGTGTCCCGATGTTTTGTGGTTAAGTATGCCGTCTCTCACTTCATATGTAAGATTTAATCCTCTTCCGTCCTTCTCAATCAGATCGACGACTCTTACACTCTGCTCATTGTGCGAAAAACCTCCCGGGCACAACTCGTTTAACACCCGCTCCCCGCAATGCCCATACGGAGTATGACCAAGATCATGACCAAGGGCTATAGCCTCAGTAAGATCCTCGTTAAGCCTTAGTGCCTTTGCAATTGTCCTTGCATTCTGGGATACCTCAAGAGTATGTGTGAGCCTTGTCCTGTAGTGATCTCCTATCGGTGCCAAAAATACCTGCGTCTTCTGTTTAAGCCTTCTGAACGCCTTGCTATGTATGATCCTGTCCCTGTCTCTTTGATATACCGGTCTTATGTCGCACTGCGGTTCGGGACGAATCCTCCCCCTCGACATATCACTGTAGCCGGCATACTCACTTAGGATCTCATGTTCCCTTTTTTCAAGCTTTTCACGGATATTCATCTCGCTACCACACTCCACATAACTTAAATACAACAAAAAAAAGGTAAATCCTTTTTATTTAACAGAAAATTCACAACCGCAATAATCCTGCCTGTACAGATTATATTCCCTTGAAAGTTCTATGCTTCTTTTAAAACCTTCCCTCTTCTTAAAATCGGACGGAAGCCAGCTTACATTATATGTATCCGCAAGCCTGTAACCGATCTGATTGATTTTATCGGCATTCTTTAACGGACTTATGGAAAGAGTGGTGCAAAAATAATCATAACCATCCTCTGCCGCCTTTCTCGCCGTCTTGTCAAGTCTGAGTTCGTAACACAGATAACATCTCTCACGTCCCTCTTTACACGCCTCATATCCCCTCACAGTTTCATAAAACTCAGAAGGATTATAATCCTCCTCAATATATGAGACTTTATTAGGATACCTGCTCTCTTCTATGAATCGTTTGAGTTCGGACGCACGCTTATTATATTCGATATCTGTGAAAATATTAGGATTATAGAAAAATAATGTGACGTTAAAATATCTGGATAAATATTCAATACAATAGCTGCTGCAGGGTGCACAGCACGCATGCAGCAGTATATCAGGAACTTTTTTTCTTTCCGAAAGGACTGATAATAATTTATCAAGCTCTTTTTGATAATTCATATACATCATTCTCCGATAAGCTTCTCAATGGATACAAGCTTTACACATAATATGAACAGCTCTGTCGCAAGCTTAAGTTCGTCTTCCTCAGGAAATGTCGGAGCAATACGTATATTCTTATCATATGGGTCCTTCTTATATGGGAACGTAGCCCCGGCTCCCGTAAGAACAACTCCTGCCTGCTTTGCCTTATCAATTATCTTTGATGCGCAGCCTTCCATAGCCTCAAATGATATAAAATATCCTCCATTCGGTCTTATCCACTCACATATTCCAAGTCCTGAAAGCTCTTTTTCGAACATATCAAGCACGAGTCCAAACTTAGGTCTTATAATCTCAGCATGCTTACGCATATGATTCTTCATGCCATCAAGATCTCCAAAGAACCTTACGTGTCTGAGCTGATTGATCTTATCATGTCCTATGGTCTGTATGGTGATACGCTTCATGATATCTTCAATATTGGCGCCCGAACATGCAACAGCGGATATGCCGCCTCCCGAAAATGTAACCTTTGAGGTCGAGCCAAATATATAAACCATATCCTCATTGCTGTTCTTTCTGCATTCATCAAATATAGGGTAGAGCTTATCGCTCCTGTCATCATATATGTCATGAATGCAGTATGCATTATCCCAGTATATCCTGAAATCCGGCGCTTTTGGCTTAAGCGCGGCAAATCTTTTAACAACTTCATCAGAATATGTTAATCCCTGAGGATTAGAATACTTAGGCACGCACCATATACCTTTTACCGACTCATCATTATTGACATACTCTTCAACAAGGTCCATATCAGGACCTTCAGGAGTCATAGGTATATTAATCATATCTATTCCAAAATATTCAGTAATACTAAAATGTCTGTCATATCCCGGAACAGGACACAGAAACTTAACTTTATCAAGCTTATGCCATGGAGTGTGTCCCATAATACCCTTAATCATGGCTGTGGATACAATATCGTACATAATGTTGAGACTTGCGTTACCGCAGACTATAACATTATCCTCAGAAACATCAAGCATATCCGCCATAAGCTTCTTTGCCTCCGGTATACCTGATGGCAGTCCGTAATTCCTTACATCTACTGAACTCTTATAATCTGACGCACTGTTGAGCACATCCATCATGGGAAGTGATATATCAAGCTGCTTTACCGACGGCTTGCCCCTTGACATATCCAGACTGAGGTTCTTCTTCTTAAACTCAATATACTGTCTCTCTAATGCGTTCTTCTCTTTAACGAGTGTTTCCTTATCCATGTCCGAATATAATGTGTTCATAATGCCCTCCGCTTACATTTAACGTATTACAATATCTATCTTTCTCGGATAGTATACACCCATTATTCTAAAATATCAAGTTAAAAACAGCGTCCTTTCTCTTTTTTGTGGCAAATTCCGTCTTTTTTACCTGAAATACAACCATAACATATTTCATTATCAAGCGCCTCTCCATTAAAATATGCCATAATATTATTGATTGTGCATTCGGCTATATTTGATAGTGCCTCCGACGTAAAAAATGCCTGATGAGAGGTTATAAGGACATTGGGAAGGGATAAAAAAAGCTTCAGAACATCATCCCTTATTATCCTATCACTGCAGTCTTCAAAGAAAAGGTCGGATTCCTCCTCATATACATCAAGACCGGCCGCCTTTACCTTACCGCTTTTAATCGCCTCATATAACGACTCGCTTTCTATAAGTCTTCCCCTGGAGGTATTAATAATATAAACCCCGTCCTTCATCATCCCAAGAGATTTTTCGTTAATTATATGTCTGGTCTCTTCCGTAAGTGGGCAATGAAGTGAAATAATATCACTCTTTTCAAATAACTCTTCCTTAGATACATAACATATGTCAGTGCTTTTCGCCGGATAAGGGTCATAAGCGATAACATCCATCCCGAATCCCCTGCATATATCTATGAATACCTGTCCTATTTTTCCCGTTCCCACTACTCCCACACATCGCCCGTGCAGATCAAAGCCCATAAGTCCGTTCAGGCTGAAATTAAAATCCCTTGTTCTAAAGTATGCCCTGTGTATCTTTCTGTTAAGACATAATAAGAGACCCATGGCATGCTCCGCCACGGCGTAAGGCGAGTATCCGGGTACCCTGACTATGCTTATCTTCTTATACGCTTCCTTAAAATCTATATTATTGTATCCCGCACATCTCATTGCGATAATCCTTATCCCCTGGTCATGGAGAATATTAATCACATCTTTATCGATGGTATCATTTACAAACGCACAGACTCCGTCGCAGTTTTTTGAAAATCCCGCCGTATCCTTATCGAGCTTATGCTCAAAATATACAAATTCAATATCCGGATGTTCCGATTTTTCGAACCATTCCCTGTCATAGGGTTTCGTATCATAAAAAGCTATTTTATGCATAAAAAATGCCTCCCGTAAAATGATATATTAGTAATCATTATTTACAGAAAGCATTTTAATTATTAATAAATTATCTTATCAGTCTACTGATACATTAACGCCCTTAAGTCCGTTAAACGCTCCCTCAATACCTGCATCCTCATGTGCGATAAGCCATTTGTTTCTTGCCACAAGAAGCGGGTCCTCCGAACATACATCAGGCTTAACACAAAGATCCAGATTGGTATCCTTAGGAAGTGCAACCACGCATCTGAAGTTCTGTCCGTTAACGCTGCACGGAGCATAATGAAGAGTTGTTGCATAGCACTCGATCATCGTTCCTGCCGGAATCAGGAATGCTTCAATCTTTGATGTGTCATAAGTGTAATCATCCTCGATATCACATTCACATCCCCAGAGCATTATAAGATCCGTACACGCAACATTAAACTCTGAAGACCTGTGATATTCAACAGCATTAAGAAGCCTGTTATTACCATTGCAGTAACCAATCTGCATAGGAAGCCCTCCAAACAGACTGTCCGTAAAATCCTTTGCGATAGGAAGCGCCTCAAGCTTTTCATCTGACGGCACATATATAACCGCATCATCAGGGCACTCAGTCTCTCCCATCTTACTTATAAGTTCTTCACAGTCATAGCCTGTGATAACCCTGCCATATTTTTTGAATGTCGGGTCTGTAATTTTCTTTACCTCAATTGACATTATTTAATCCTCCTCATAATTATATATTTACCTGATTACCTGCTTTCCACCCATATAAGGTCTGAGCGCTTCAGGAATGTTTACCGAACCGTCTTCATTCAGATTATTCTCAAGGAATGCGATAAGCATGCGAGGCGGTGCAACCACTGTATTGTTAAGCGTATGTGCAAATACCTTCCTGCCATCCTCATCCCTGTATCTTATCTTAAGTCGTCTTGCCTGTGCGTCTGACAGATTGGAGCAGCTTCCGACCTCAAAATATTTCTTCTGTCTTGGCGACCATGCTTCAACGTCTACGGACTTGACCTTAAGATCCGCCAGATCTCCCGAGCAGCATTCCAGCGTTCTTACCGGGATATCAAGCGTTCTGAACAGATCGACTGTATTCTGCCATAGTCTGTCAAACCATATCGGACTTTCCTCAGGTGTGCATACAACGATCATCTCCTGCTTTTCAAACTGGTGAATTCTGTACACTCCCCTCTCCTCAAGTCCGTGTGCGCCTTTTTCCTTCCTAAAGCACGGCGAATAACTTGTAAGGGTCTTAGGAAGCTCCTCTTTCGGTATTATCGTATCGATAAATTTTCCTATCATGGAATGCTCGCTTGTACCGATAAGATACAGATCCTCTCCCTCTATCTTATACATCATGGCTTCCATCTCGGCAAAACTCATAACTCCCGTAACCACGTCGCTTCTTATCATATACGGTGGTATGCAGTATGTGAATCCACGATCTATCATAAAATCCCTTGCATATGCGATCACAGCCGAATGCAGTCTTGCAATATCACCCATCAGATAATAGAATCCGTTGCCAGCCACACGTCTTGCGGAATCCAGATCTATTCCGTTAAGCTTTTCCATGATATCAGTGTGATACGGAATATCAAAATCAGGAACATATGGCTCTCCGTATCTTTGAACTTCCACATTCTCACTGTCATCCTTACCTATCGGTACGCTTTCATCTATGATATTCGGAATAACCATCATTCTTTTTCTTACTTCTTCCAGGAGTCTTGTCTCCTTCTCCTCAAGAGAGGAAAGATACTCTGACTTCTCCGTAACCTTTTTCTTGACTCCCTCTGCCTCTTCCTTCTTGCCCTGGGCCATAAGCGCACCTATCTGCTTTGATATCGCATTTCTCTCGGCGCGAAGATTGTCAGCCTCTTTCTTTGCAGCTCTTGCTTCTTTATCAAGTTCAATAACCTCATCAACCAAAGGCAGCTTTTCGTCCTGAAATTTCTTCCTGATATTCTCTTTTACTATGTCCGGATTGTTGCGGACAAACTGCATGTCTAGCATGTCGGATCCTCCTTGTGTACGACTTATCTTACCAAAGTAAGTATATAGTAATACTCCGCCTTATTCAAGAGTGAATTTTAATGCTTACAGTGGAAATGTTTCAGACATATAATATAATCCCGTTCTGCATGGCAATAGGTGTAAGTTATGTGTTCTCCGGCACTTTCGGACTGTATAAAAGCCAGAGGATACTGTACTCAAAGCTTCACGCTGAGTTTATCAATATACATTCGCACTAGATATTCTATACACAGCAGAATATTCTTCCGCCGCCTGAGCAGAAACTGCATATAAGATAGTAAGTACAGAGCTTTGAACAGTTTCCCATTCCTTCTGTTCCCGGAAATCCATATGTTTCGGCGTTGCCGGAATACATCCTCTCTCCTCTTTCTATCTGCCCCTTAAGCTGCATATAACGTATATTTCCCGGTTCATAGCGAAGCGCCATGTTGATATGTTCCGTCGCCGTGATATTATTACCCACTCCCATATTTGCTATGGCGCTGTAATAATACCAGTCGCCGTTACGTCTTTTTATTGAATTAAGAAGATTTAACGCCTCATTAAAGCTTCCACTATTGATATAATTGGCAACTGCCTTCATATATCTTGAATCGTCATCCTCGTACTCTGCATTCCTTCCGTTATTTCTGTATGTGTCATATCCGAATCCGCCGTAGGCGCTGCCATAGGCGCCGCCCGCGCCCCTGTTTTCACGCTCATCCATTATGGTCTGATAGGCCTGCAATACCTCTTTAAACTTTGCCTCAGCCAATTCCTTATTCGGATTATTGATATTAGCGTCAGGATGATATTTCCTGCTGAGTCTTCTGTATGCTTTCTTTATCTCATCATCAGATGCAGTTCTTTCAACTCCCAGAACTGAATATGGGTCACCACTCATTTTTTCTCCTTTTTACCGCATTTTCTATCAAATCTGCACCAGACTCCGGAATACAATATATTTCTTAAAAGGCCCGAGTAAACGATGACCGGCAGCTTTTCAAACTCCCTTGAACATTCTGCCATCATCATGGATAATATCCTGAAACACTCGTCGTTAAACCTTTTTTCCTTATCCCCTGCGTCTGATTCCTCCGCATATATTCTGTCATATCTTTCTCTGAGAACATTGTATGAGCCACTTTTGATATCGTCTCTGATATCATCACAGGCATCCATGATATATATAAACTTTCCCAGATAGAACCCGATACTTCTAAGACTTTTCTCCCATGCATCGCTGTCATACGCGCATATCTCAGCCATGATTCTGCCAAAGCATCCGGACACCTTATCTATGTCATACGAATTATCCTTTTCATACTCCGAAAGATTCCTTAGCTCGTCCGTTATTCTGCTACATTTATCAGGATAATGCTCTGATATATTCTTTATCCTTCTTTTTATGGACAGCGCATACAACAGGCGAAAGAATCTTTTATCGTCCTTCCAGTCATCCATGCACTTATAATAAGTCAGATACAGGCTCATATCCGCGCTGTACCCGGAATATATATTATGCATCTCATTATGCCTTTTAAACGGGTGCATAATACATCTTCTGTATTCGGATACACTGTCCGGCTCATATAAGCCCGTTAAGAGCAGTGTAACAAACACCGCATCATAATTAAGCGAAACCCGTCCTCTTATACCATGTTTCTTCTTAAGACTTTTGCAAATTCCACAGTAACATGCCCTGTATTCGTCGTATTCTCTGAACTTAAGCTCAGGCTTATTAAAGATTATATATCCAAACATAACAGTATCCTAGGTTCTTTTAATAAATTCGGTGCCACACTTCGGACATCTTATGGCTATTTTACCTTTTTTCCTTGGCACCCTTATCTTTTGTGAGCAATTAGGACACGTAAAGATCTTATGGTCCCTGTCGGTCTTTCTTACCTTCATATTTCTCAGGAAAATATTCTTATACCTGAGATATGCCTGATTCTCCGCATATCTTTTCGGAATGTTCTTCGAAAACATCCTGAACCAGCAATATACAATTATTGCAAGTGCAAGGTAATTAAATACCACCGACAACATGTACAGTACAAACAGATGCTCACCCGCTCTCTGAAAGATAATCGATAAAAGCCATAACACGATCATCGCTCCAAGAAGAAATCTGGAGAATTCATCCGAGCCGTATCTGCCCTGCATAAAGCGTATTAATTTTTCCTTCAATCAAAAAGCCTCCCTTAAAAAAGTTGAATTTCCCCTTTTTCACCATATACAAGATAACCATAGTAACCATGCTGTTCAATTCTTCCAAGGAATTTTCCAAGCTTTTTCGGTCTGTGATACATAGTAACATCATACGCATCCCTCAGTTCATCAGCCTTAAGGCATGCATCCACGTACTCCTCTTCATTATAGAATACCGCAATCCTTTTTCTGTAATCCTCAGGTATATAATTCTGTTCGGAAAGTATCTGATATATTCTCTCGAATCCAATGGAGAATCCTACCGCAGGCACACTCTCACCGGTAAACTTACCGATAAGGTTGTCATATCTTCCTCCGCCTGCAATTGAGCCCTTGAATCTGAGACTTTCAATCTCGAATATCGTACCTGTATAATATCCCTGTCCCCTGACAAGCGATATGTCAAATACTATGTCGTATTTTCCCCTTGCAAGCTTTTCAGACTCATGGATTATGCGCTCAATATGGCTCAGATAGCACTCATCCTCATCAGATATAACGGAACGTATCTTATCAAGCGTAATATCTCCGTCAAGAAAACTTTCAAATTTCTCAACAACTTCCTTATCGTATCCCTTTTCAAGAAGCTCTGATACAACGCCTTCTATGCCAATCTTATCAAGCTTATCGAATACGATACATACGCTTCCTATGTCCTCTGTTGCAAATCCGATTCCGCTGAGAACGGCGCTAAGAAGTCTTCTGTCGTTGATCTTTACGCAAAATTCAGTAATATTAATAGCAAGCAGCGCCTTTGCCGTGGTGTATATAAGCTCTATCTCACACGACGGGTTGGATGAACCAAGGATGTCTATGTCGCACTGTACGAATTCACGCAGTCTGCCCTTCTGCGGTCTCTCAGCACGATACACCCTGTCTATCTGTATGGTTTTTAACGGTAATATAAGATTTGACCTGTTATTGGCATAATATCTCGAAAGCGGGAGTGTAAGGTCATACCTGAGCCCCATATCCGATAATCCGTCATAATCATTGCTGTCAAGTGCCTTCCTGAGCTTATCCCCTCTCTTAAGAATCTTAAATATAAGGTTAAGATTCTCTCCTCCTTCACTTTTATCAAGATTCTCAGCATCCTCAATAGCCGGAGTGATTATATGTTCAAAGCCGTTATTGATATATATGTCCAGAATAGTATTCTGCAGATAATCCCTAAGAAGCGCCTCTTTTGGCAGATAATCATTAGTACCTTTAACAGTTCCTGTTTTCATAACAAACTTCCTCTCAGAATCAAAATTATTATAAAGTATGCTAGCATATCATATTTCATTTAGCAAGAAATTTTTGCATATTCATGTTTTTATTATAAGCCATATATGATAATGTCCTAGTATACCACATATGAAAATGTCCCAGATGAGGTATAATACTTCCATCAACAGGTGGAGGTGACTATTAT